>CAYJPS010000001.1:0-83449 GCA_964372135.1 uncultured Treponemataceae bacterium
ATGATAGTTACGAAAAACTTTTAGAAACAAAAGAAATCATTTCTCTTATAAGAGGCGAAATGGATGCTCTTATTGTTGAAGAATCAGGCTTTAGACCATATGAAAGAATTAGTAAGTTTGCGCTTCTTTCAGAAAGTTTCCAAGTTTCAAAAGAATTATCTGCAAAACAAGAAATGATGAGACATAAGATTGTAGAGATTTACAAAGATAAAATCGATCCAATGTTCTCATAGAGAATAAAGGCTTAAAAACCTAATAGCGGCATAAGCCGCTATTTTTTTATATATATATATGTATTATATTTACTACCTATAATGTATATTCTGTCTACCAATAGATATGTTTAACATCTTTACCAATTAACAACTACTCTGCTTAATAAGAATGCTCAATAATTAAATGTAAGCTTTCCTTTATCATCAATGGTTGCAATAATAGTTCCTTGTATATCTGTGCGATACACCTTAATGTTATTATCCAAAAGTCTATCAAGAACATCTTTATGCGGATGTCCGTAACGATTATTTTTGCCGCAACTTATCACTGCATATGAAGGATTTATCTTTTGTAAGAAATCACTGGATGTTGATGTTTTTGAACCATGATGGCCAACTTTTAATACATCAACTTCAGAAAAGCTTGATATGTACTCTATCTCCAAATCAGATTCTAAATCTCCAGTAAACAAGAATTTAACTCCTTGTACATCAAGCATACTCACCACAGAGTTTTCATTATTATCAATCCTATCATCAACAAGTTCAATGATTGAAAATACTGCACTACTACTAACCGCAATTTCCATATTGTAATCATTTATAAAAACCAATCCTATTTCATCTAGGACTGCATTCATATAATCGTTATATGTTTTAGTTGTATGCTTTTTACCACTATCAATAAGAGTTGAAACAGAATAATTTTTAAGTATAACATCTAAACCACCTATATGATCTGCGTCTGGATGTGTGGCAATAACTAATTCAAGACTGCCGTGAACATATTTTTGAATATAATTTGAAACATCATCTCCATACTGATTATTCCCTGCATCAATTAGAATTTCATAATCTCCAGAGTCTATAAAAATACAGTCCCCTTGCCCTACATCAATAAAATGAACACTCGTTGTAATATCACCTGATTGGGAAAATACTAACCATGTAAATGTAATACTAAGCAAAATAGATACTATATTTTTATTCAAAACAATGCTCCATTCCTAGAAATATTCTCTAATGTATACTAAATTATACATAAATAGTCTATAATAACAGACATAATGAGGCTGATTCTAGTTATCTATAAGTTCTTTATGTATTTTTGCAATTTTATTGTATGCTTCAAAGTACGAATAATAGGAATCTGAGCTTTCCATACTTTTTTTAGCGTACATTTCAGTCCTTGTAATATCTATACAACGGTATAGTGGTTCGTTAAAAAAAGTTTTTATACTATCTCTAAAGGGTCTATCGAGAGAAAACGGTAAAACTACATCCAATGTATTATTTTCACTGTCATATCTATTAATTAAAGAATGTACAGTTTCACTTTTTTCAAGAAAGTTTTCTACCCTACTACTTTCTTGCAAGAAGGTGTACGTATAACGAGAGCCCCATAGTATGGATGCAAGAGACTCCCGCTTTTTCTTATTTGAAATTGGATAAACAAAAACATTATTTATATGAATATTTTTCGGTAATTTTTCTTGTAAACTATTTTGAAAATCTTGTTCTAATACATCAGAACTAAGTAAAACGGAAGCAATCTCCCCTTGCGACTTTACACCTAGAGATAAGCTCGAAGCTAATTCAAATCGTGGAAGTGGATTAAAACCATTTGTGTACATTATTGGAAGGTTACTTCTCATAAATGCTTTATGAAAGTTTTCAACTAAGGCTAAATGCGGTAAGTATTCACTTCCATTCTCCTTCCTAAAAGAGAAAACTGCACGCCACAGTACTTCAATATTTTGTTCATTTTGCACTTCATCTTTATCTTCTGAGAGCTGTATATCGCTTAATAGAGCCGCTTTTTTATCGTTTGTTATAATATCTTGGTAAACTTTAGTTCCACCCTCTAGATTGCCTTCACAGAGCCCACAATGGTCATTACAAATAGGTTTGCAAAGCGGACTTCTCATTTCTTGTAACGATCTTTCCCATTCTTTTTTTAAGTACGATTTTGTTGTTCCTAAATTTATGTCATCCCATGGAAGTTTATCATTACTATTACGCATTACACACAGTTCTTTTTCAAAGTTACAATTATATTTTTGTTCTACTTCTGCTATAGCTTCTCGCCATAAGTCTTTGTTTATGTGATCATCCCATGCATCTAATCTACAGCCTTTTTCATAAGCAGATAAAATTACATCCCCAACTTTCTCATCTCCACGAGAAATAAGCCCCTCAATAAATGACACAAATTGATTATGCGTGCTAGTTCTAAACTTACCTTTTGGTAAACTGTTTCTAATATAAAATAATTTTTCTCGCGCTAAATCCTGAGAAATTTGGGCTGCCCATTGGTAGGGTGTGTGTGGTTTTGGAATAAAAGTTCCAACGTTAACATTGCATTGTATTTTTGTTTTTTCTTGAATATAAAGCATAAAATCTACAATAAATCTTTCTTCAGTTCCCTCTGCTCCAACCTCATATTCTTCGATATTTTCTGCATGCCCTAATGCATGAGGACCAACAGGAAGTCCAACCATAAAGTAGAATTTTGCCTTGTTCCAGCCGCGTTTTTTTGCATTCATAATAATATCAAATAGCTTTTCTTCATACACTTCTTTGTTTAGAGAAAACTGCCACGCTTCCACAGGTGTCTCAACGGCAAACGTTAAACCGCTTTTTCTTGTTTGACTTATACTTTCTAATACAGGCAAGGTAAAACTACTTACCTTTAATGATGGCAGTTGAAATGAAACTTTTTTTGACTTATATTTAGCATTTAATATTTCCAAGAGGCTGTCTATGTTATTATAATCTCCAGAAGAAAGTGATGTTAAGCTAATCTCTTTATAGCCTGCAACATTAACAAGCTCATCAACTTCTTCTAAAATTACGT
This sequence comes from uncultured Treponemataceae bacterium, assembly GCA_964372135.1. GTDB lineage: Bacteria > Spirochaetota > Spirochaetia > Treponematales > Treponemataceae > CAYJFX01. The sequence continues at coordinate 3,073 of CAYJPS010000001.1, forward strand.
CCAAATCTTTCATCCGTTGAGGTCTATAATATATCCCAGCATGACAAAAACGACAGCCATTCGGACAACCTCTCATAATTTCCACCACTCCGTGATCTTGCACTGGTTTAATTGATGGCAGAGGATTATAGGAACTAACAGACTTAATCCTTCCAAAATCTTTGTTTATTGCTCGTACTGCACTTTTTCCTTTTATCCATACACTTGGATGAGATGAAAATTCTTTAAGTAACTCAGATCTTGAGTATCCCTGTTCTTTTAATTTGCTTAATTTTTCAATTAAATCAAACATTTCGTCTTCAGCTTCACCGATAAAGAAGGCGTCAAAAAAAGGTGCTAATGGCGCGGGGTTTGTTACACCACAACCACCTGCAATTACAATTGGATGGTTTTCATCTCTATCTTTAGAAAGTAAGGGAATGTGTCCTAAGTTAAGCATGGACAAAACACTTGTCATACCTAATTCATAACCAATTGAAAAACCTAACATATCCAGTTGTTTAAGTGGTATACCACTTTCCAATGTGTATAAGGGAATTTTTTTTGAAATTAATAGTTTTTCAAAATCGGCCTCAACTGCAAAAACTCTTTCACAAGCAATGTTATCTCTCAAATTTAGAGCATTATATATAATTTTTATTGCTTGATTGCTCATGGCAATTTCATATAAATCCGGAAATGCAATACCAAAGGTAAAAGCTGCATTATTTTTTACACATTGACCATACTCACCGCCTAGATATCTAGATGGATTTTGAATTGATTGTAGTTCTGGACCCAGTAATTTTAATGGATTAACAAAATTAATAATCTAACCGCCTATAGTTAATATTTTTTAATAAACCTATTGCAATCATGGCTGTCCAGAGAGAAGAACCTCCATAAGATAAAAAGAATAGTGGAATACCCGTAATTGGCATAATTCCCATTGCAACGCCAACGTTAACCATAAAATGGAAAAAGAACATTGCTAATATTCCTACTTCAATGTAAAAACCAAATGTATTTTTTGTATTTTTCATAATATATAGAATTCTAAAAAATAAAACACCAAATAAAACAAATACAAAAAATATACCTATAAAGCCAATTTCTTCTGCTAGTATACTAAAAATAAAGTCAGTACTTTGTTGTGGTAAAAACCTGTAATGACTCTGTGTGCCCTGTAAAAATCCTTGGCCCAAAAATCCACCTGACCCGATGGCGATTTTAGATTGGATAATATTCCAACCTGCCCCAAGTGGATCTATGTCGGGATTGAGAAAAACAATGAGTCGCTTAATTTGATAGTCTTTTAAAATCATTCCACCAAATATCGACGCTATAAATGAAGTGGTTAGAACACCAAAAATCCATGTAATCCAATAATAATACTTATTTTTATATAAAAACAATCCTACTAAACCAATCAAGGAAATCGATCCTAAAGCGACAATTACTATGAGCCTTAACCTTGAGTTTACTAAAACTTGTGAAAGTGCAATACTTTGATTAAATATTTCATCATTTAAAATTGGCAATATTGTTAATAAGAGAGATATTACACCCGTACATACTATTAGTACAATATATTTAATAGGTATCCCAGCCACAAAAATCATTGCTAAAAAAATTGGCAGGTAAACACTTGCGGTACCCATATCTGGTTGAATGAGTATTAAGCCCATTGGTGCTGCCATAATGCATAAAGAAATGATAAATCTTTTTAGAGGAAGTGTTTTTTGAGATCTTTCCAAGTACCATGCTAAAAAAACTATATAAACTATCTTTCCTAGCTCAGAAGGTTGTATACCAAAACTTCCAATACCCAACCAACTTCGTGCACCATTTACTACCCTACCAAAGAATAACGTATATATCAAAACAAGTAAATATGCAGTAAAAATAAATGGGATATAACGAGCTAGTCTTTTATAATCAAAAATTGCACATGTTAACATTATAATAATTCCAGATCCGGCGAATACAATTTGTCGAATGTATTCGTTTGAAACGGAAATACCATCTGAGTTTACGCTTGAGGAATAAATAAAGAATATTCCTATTGTGACTAAAGAGAGAACACAAATAAAGAGAATATAATCAAATAATTTAAATACTAATAGCTTTTTCATTATTATTCAGCTCGCCCAACAGGTTTTTGTAAATATTGAAATCCCAAAGCAGTAATTGCTTCCTCATACGTTTGATTTGCGAAAATACCTTGATAAATAATGTTAGAAGCATAAGGCGCCCACCATTCCCACTCATTTGCGGCTTCTACCATCACACAAACTACAAGTGCTTCTTCTTCACTTGCTTCAAAGGGGTGGCCATATGAAACAAACCATGAATGCCAACTATCATCATATCCTGCAACCTCTGCGGTACCAGTTTTTCCTGCAATTTGCACCACTCTATTACGCATAGGAAATTGAACAGATCCATCAGTAACAGTATACCGTAAATATTCTTTAAGTGTTTTCCATGTATTTTCAGATATATCGGAACGATGCAAAACTGTAGGTTCAATTACTGTTGAGGCTTCACCTGTGATAGGATCTCGAATTTCTTTTAACAGATGTGGTTCATAAATTACGCCTTCATTTACAACCATTGCCATTGAATTCGCAACATGCAAGGGAGTAACTGTTGTATAACCCTGTCCAATTGATAAATTTAGTGTATCACCTCCAAGCCATTTTTCATGAAAACGCCGTTCTTTCCACTCAGGAGTTGCAACAAATCCAGACCTTGTGCTTGGTAAGTCAATATTTAAAGGATACCCATATCCGAATTCTTCACTATACTCAATTATTTTCTCGACACCCAAGTAATCTCTACCAGCCGTCCAAAAATACACATTACAAGAATCAGCTAACGCATCTTTTAATGTTTCATATCCGTGGCCTGGTATACCAATGTGACAGTTAAAGTCTCTACCACCGTATTCTAATAAACCTTCGCATTCTATAGCTTTAGTTAAAGGCAGTTCCCCTTCTTCGATAACCGCAGCTGCCATAATTGATTTAAATGTTGAAGCTACAGGATATTCTGCATTAACGGCCCGATTTAAAAAAGGATTGTGTACATCCTGTAATAAACGGCTATACTCTGTTGCATATTCTTCAGTACTAAAAATATTTGGATCGAAATTTGGGTAAGATACCATAGATACTATTTCTCCAGTGCTTGGTTTCAAAACTATAGCAACACCTATCCTATCACCTAGGGCTTTTTCAGTAAGCTCTTGTATTCTTGAATCTACTGTTAAAACTAAATTTTGTCCGGGTACTGGGGCATTTATTGTAGGATCAGATGAAACAAATCTACCCCTAACATCAACTGTTCGAGATTCAGTTCCACTTACCCCTTGCAGTATTTCATCATATTGTTTTTCTATACCCGTTTTCCCAATCGTACTTGTAGATAAATATCCCTTATTATATAAGACTTGCAATTCTTCACGCGTGATATCACCTACATAGCCAACAATGTGTGACATAGAAGTTGAATAGGTATAATTTCTAACAGGTTTGAGCCTCCAGCTTACTCCGGGTAAGTCAACAATATTCTCTGCAATATCGGCAATTACACTAAATGGTACAGATGCTTTAATCTCAGTTTCAGTAAATGCATTCCTAAGACTTGGTGGGATTTTTTCTTCAATTTCAGATTTTGACATTTCCAAAAAACTTGCAAGCCTAGTAAGAACACTATCAAATCTTTCACTTGGAATCTCCGCAGTTGTAATATCAATGGCCCATGAATCACTATTTGTTGCTATTGGTAAAATTGCGTTTCGATCAAAAATTTCACCTCTGTTTGCAGGAATTGCTTTTACTTTACTAGATATAAGTTCTGATTGTATTCGGTATTGAGACCCTTCAACGATTTGCATTGAAAACAACTTAAAAAGATATACCGTAAATGTTAAAGCAATAACTATTGAAAAAATAATTATTGCTTTTAGTCTAAAAAGAGAGTCTTCCCCTTCACTTTTTAAATAGTTAGAATCATCACTCATTCATTAAACTCCGGTTAAAATCAGCAGAAAGAACGGTAAACATAGATAGTGCAAAAAATATCAATGGGGAAAGTAAGGCATTAAAAAGGCACTCATACCATAAATTGCTTGAAAATAATGAATATAAAACAATTTTACCTGGATAAAAGAATGAGACAATAAAAATTACTGTAGCTTTAGTCAAAGTAGCAACAAACCCTAATGTTGCTGGCATTATAATCCCTTTGCTGCTAACGTTTAAATGAAGCAAACCACTTAAGAATCCCAGGATTGTTCTGACTAAAGAATTTAGTCCAAAAGGAGATGCACTTAAAAAATCAATTAATAAACCAGAAAAGAACCCTGTTAACTGTCCTATATTAGAACCATTTTTCATTCCAATATACAATATCACAATTAGCATTATATCAGGGGTTGTTGGAAGTAAATACCAATTTGAAAGTGCAGCAGCTTCAAAAAGAACAACTGCAACAATTAAAATTGCTAAAGCTATTATTTTTTTCATCTTTGAGCTCCAGAATTTTGTGTTGTTTCATTTAATGTTCCAGTATCAACTATGACTACTTCTTCAAGCCTTGCAAAATCAATTATTGGCATTATAGAAATAATAAGAGAAGTATCATAGTCTACAACTTCAATGTTTGAAATTGTACCAATGGTCGTTTCTCTCATATAATTATCATTTTCTCCAGATGTAACAATCATATCCCCATATTGCAAATCTGACATAACCCGTTTTTTAATATAACTTAACGTTAAGGCTCCATCAGCAGAACCGTTTCCGCTTACTAAACCAAGGTCTCTTGTGTTTTGAATGCGAGCTGAGACATGAGAATTAAAGTCATAAATGGGCATTATAAAGCTTGTGTAACGTCCAACCGTAATAACTTTACCTACTAATCCAACATTCCCATTTTGTATTGCAATAACAGGCATATTCTTTACGATTCCATCTCTCGCACCTTTATCAAGTGTAATCCCTGAATATAGGCTTTCTGGGTCTCTACCGATAATTCTTGCGGTTTGAGTTTTATATGAATATGTTTGTGTAAATCCTAGAAGCTCAGTGAGTCGTTCATTTTCCTTTCTTATTTCAGCATTTGACCGCTGTAAAAATTCGTAATCTTCAACTTTTTCAGATAAAATTTGGTATTCTTCTTGCAACGTAGCAAGTTGTCCTATTGCTGTAATAGTATTTTCAATGCTGTTAAATACTGCAAAGACTCCTCTCTGAGCACCTGAAAAAATTGAAAAACCTAGTGCTTTAAAATTTAACACAAAAACACCTGTGGATACAGTCATCATGATACCAGAAAATATCACAAGAACTGCAAGAAGTTTCAGAGATGATCGAATTGATTTTGTAGCATGCAAGGTATCCATGTAAAATCTAGTTATTTAAACTATCGTATACACTTCTATCACTTGTCATATCTTTTTGAATTTCAAATGACATACCGGCACCAACAGCAACACATTCCAATGGAGACTCTACCAAAAACACAGGTACTCCTGTTTCTTTTGAAATAAGTTTTGGTAAACCTTTAAGCAAAGAACCTCCACCAGTCATTACTATACCACGCTCAACAATATCAGCTGCAAGTTCTGGAGGAGTTTTTCCTAAAGTAAGTTTTATTTCTTCAACAATTTGTGTTGTAGGATCTTTTAATGCTTCACGAACTTCAACTGAATCAATTTCAAGCCTTCTAGGCAATCCAGTAATCGCATCGGTTCCCTTAATTTCCATTTTTTCTATAATTTTTTCAGGTGAAGCATTACCTATTTCTATTTTTAAACGCTCTGCTGTTTGTTGTCCAATTATAAGGCTGTGCTCAGAACGAACATATTTTATGATAGCTTCATCAAATTCATCTCCGCCAACTCGAATAGAACTTGTTACTACCATACCATTTAAAGAAATAACAGAAACTTCTGTTGTACCACCACCAATGTCGCAAACCATGTGACCTGCAGGTTCGTGAATTGGAATACCTGCGCCTATTGCTGCCGCACGTGATTCTTCTATAATGCTCACTTCTTTTGCACCGGCTTTCATAGCTGCTTCAACTACAGCTCTTCTTTCAACTTCCGTAATACAACTTGGTATACCTATTTTCATTCTAACAGATTTAATTATTTGATATTTTGGAATAATTTTTGATACAAAATAACGAATCATTTTTTCTGTACTATTTATATCAGCAATAACCCCATCTCTTAAAGGTCTAATTGCAGTTATATCACCAGGTGTTTTCCACAACATTCTTTTTGCTTCTTGCCCTACAGCTAAAACTTGCCCAGTTCCCTTTTCTACTGCAACCACAGATGGTTCATTAATTTCAATACCCTTTCCAGGAACATATATTAGCGTATTACAGGTACCTAAATCCATACCTATATCTGTTGTAAATCTATCAAAAAGACCCATTGTAAAATACTCCTCATTACCTTTATATCATTTTTAATCGTGCACCTTGATGATTAACTTCTATCTCCAAAGTTCTTCTCCATTGAGCACGTGCTTTTACCGTATCACCAAGATATTCATAAACTAGGCCAAGTCCATAATGGGCTTCAGCCGAACGCTCATTCACTGAAAGTGCATGTTCAAATTCCTCTTGCGCTTCTACAACATTTTCTTCAGTAAGATATATCTGTCCTAAAAGATTAGAACATTTTACAACATATTCGACATTACTACTTTCAGTTTTTACTCTTTGCAAATACGGTTTAGCTGCATCATAATTACCTAGCTTGTAATACTGTTCAGCAATAGCCACATGCAACACTGAAGAATCATTAACAAGCAAAGCTTCAGTAAAATACGCAATACTATCTTCTGTCATATCTAAGGACGCATAACTTAGCCCTAAATATTCATATATATCACTTGCATTATACCCGTTATTATGTGCGCTATGCAAGTATTTAATAGCTAAATCTGAATAAAAATAATAGGCTGAAAGCCTATTTTTATGGAAATATGCTTTACCAAGCATGTATTGTATTTGTGGGCCAATGGCTCCACGCGCATCTAATAATGCGAGTCGTAATGAATTAATAGACTCATCAATATAACCATGAACAACAACCGAACCAGTACTTGCTAAAGCTAAATAGAAGGATGAATACCCGTGATAAGTTAGTGCCATATTATTAAACGAGTCTTCTTCTAAAATTGCCTTTGAATGTTCATAGGTTGCTACATAGTCTTCACTATTCCAAAGAGCTTCCAATTTTTCCAAATCTGGGGCATTATTGATAATATTCTTGATTGCAATAATTCCAAAAGTAATTGCAGTAATACAAAGTATTAAAAAAGAAATAATGATTATTGTGCGCTTAATATTAAATGTGCGTTTGGCAACTAAAGGCGATGAACTCATTCCCTTTTTTAAAGGGTTTATGTATAGGGAGTTGTTTATAAAAGTGTTAAAATTTTCTTGTTTCTTTTTCATATCCACCCCCAATACAAAAAAAACAGAAGAGACGATAAGCCGGATTCTGTCTAGTAATTATAACAATTACACAGTAACCATCTATCTCGAATATGTATCACTACATACTTCTAGCGGTCTACCCGTAACAAAAGAGTCGGAAGCTCTGTTACTGCTTGACCTTGCTCCAGATGAGGCTTGCAAATCAACACTTGTTACCAAATGCCAGGTGAGCTCTTACCTCACCGTTTCACCCTTACCTTATTAGGCGGTATACTTTCTGTTGCGCTCTCTGTTGTATGAATAAACATACACCCGGCAATTAACCGGCATCTTTTCCGACGGAGCCCGGACTTTCCTCGAGTTATTTCAGTCGCGGTTACATCTCTTCTGCAAAATTATTCTTCAAAATCCATTTCAGATAATGTTTGAGAATCAGAGAGAGATCTTGGATCTTCATCATCTTCTTCTTCTGCATCATCATCTGCAAAATCATCTTCTTCAAAACCTGCAAGACTTCCTGTGTCATCAAATTGGAAGAAATCACTTTCACCGTCTTCAGGTTCTTGGTAAAATAAAATTCTACTACAATATGGACAAAAGTGAATTTCTTCGCCTTTATGTACTTCATTTGCAAACTGAGCAGGTAAAATCATGTGACAACCTTCACATACATTTCCCTTAACAGCAACAATACCAGTTTGTTTGTTTTTAATAATTCTTTCGAACTTAAAAACAATTTCAGAATTAATTCCTGGAATAAGTTTATCTTCTTTTTTTGCAAGGTTATCAAGCTTTTTTCTCATTGCAGAAATTTCTTGCTCAAGAAGCTCCTTTCCTTCATTTAATTCACTTTCTTGGCTTTTAATCAGTTTTTCATCTTGTTGTAAATTATCATTTAATTCCGCAAGATTTTTTTCTTCTCGATGCAATTCTTTTCGCACTGACTGTTCAAGGTCTGTTGAGTCTTTAATAGCCTTTTCCAAAACCTCATATTCTCGGTGAGTAGAAATGCTTTCCATGTTTTTTTCACCCATTTCGCGAGCCGATTCTGCTTCTGCTAAATCAGCCTTTAACTTTAAAACTCTTGCACGAACTTCTTCGTATTCAGTGTTTTTTACAATGAATTCTTTTTTTAATCGAGAAAGAAGTTCATCTTGTACTGAAAGTTTTTTTGGAGAATTCTCAATCTCTTGTTCGATTGCATACTTTTCTGCCAAAATGTCTTGCAGTGTTTTTAATTTGTCAAAAATCCCAGTCATATTCTACCTTTACCTCATATTAGTTATACACTAAATTTGATTAATTGTCTATATAATCTCTCAAACCACTTGCTCTTCTTGGATGCCTTAAACGTCTTAAAGCTTTTGCCTCAATTTGACGAATACGCTCACGAGTAACATCAAAATACAAACCAACCTCTTCAAGTGTTAAAGAATACCCATCTTTAAATCCAAATCTCATTTCTAATACTTCTTGTTCACGAACTGGTAGCGTAGATAAAACACTTTGTACCTGTTCTTTAAGTAGTATATATGAGGTTCGTGAAGATGGATTTTCAACTTCCTTATCTTCAATAAAGTCACCGAGCAATGAATCTTCTTCTTCACCTACTGGCTGATCTATTGAAACTGGTTCTCTAGCAACATTGTTTACAGTCTTAACTCTCGAAACTGGCCATCCTAATTGTTCTGCAACTTCTTCATCAGTTGGTTCGCGACCAAGTCTTTGTAACAATTGGCGAGACTCTCTAACAACCTTATTTATATTTTCTATCATGTGAACAGGAACACGAATTGTTCTTGCCTGGTCAGAAATACTACGTGTTATAGCTTGACGAATCCACCAAGTTGCATAAGTTGAAAACTTAAAACCTTTACAATACTCAAATTTTTCTACAGCCTTAATTAAACCAATATTACCTTCTTGAATTAAATCAAAAAGCTGTAAACCTCGATTTGTGTATTTTTTTGCAATAGAAACAACAAGACGCAAGTTTGCATTTATAAGACGATTTTTAGCTTCTTCCATCATCTTACGTCCAGTATCAATTTCTTGTGTCATTGCAAGAATTTCCTGTACGTCATTTTCAAATTCGTATTCTAGCTTTCGCAATTTTCGGTCTATTTTTTGAATTTGAGTATACACTTCCCGAATTTCATCGGCAGTCATGCCTAACTCTTCTTCCAGTTTAGTACGCTCAGACTTAATTGCTAAACGCTTACCTAAATTTCTTAAGCCGCTAAAATCAGATATTCGAAGTTCTTTAGCCTTCTTTTCTTGTCTTTGTTTAAACTCTGCTATTCGTTGCTTTGCATCTATAAAACGAAGTGAAAATCGTTCTATCTCTTCAGACTTAATGTCTATAGCTTGCAATTGTTTAAGTATTTTAGTACGCACAGATACAAGAGACTTGTCTTCAAAAATATTTTTAGATGGATCAACCTCATAGAGTTGTTTTTTTAGTTGAGTATATTGTCGTAAGTCATTAAAAATTGGTTTTAGATGTTCACCATAAGCAAGTTTAAGACGTCGCTTTTCAGACATTTCCTCGTTGATTTCTTTTCTTGGTCGACCTGACTCATTAACATCAATTTTAGTGTATGCTTTTTGTGCCAAAGAATAAAACTCGGGAATCATCATTCCAGAACGTTTAATAACGTCTTTTATGATATTCTCTCCGCTTTCCATTTTTTTAGCTAGAACTACCTCTTGTTCCGCAGTTAAAAGATGTTCTTTACCTATTTCTCTTAAGTATAATCGTATAGGATCATCACTTTTTGCATCTTTTTCATTGTAGACAAGTTTTTTTCGTTCAGTTTCTTTAGCTTTTAGGTCTTCAGAAATTTCGATTTCTACATCTTCTTTTAGTTCATCATCACCTTCAAAAAAAGTGTCTTCTTCAAGTAATTGAATTTCTTTCTGTTGTAAAAGAACCAAAACTTCTTCCATTTTACTGGAATTAATTAAATCTGGTGGTAAAAAATTATTTACATCATCCCAATTAATAATTTTCTTCTCTAACCCGTGCTCTATAAGCCTATCAACGGCAGAATCGAATACTACTGGCTGCTCTTGATCTGACATCAATGCCCCTTATAATTTGTTTAATTCAAAATCAATGTTCATTTTTTCACTTAATAATGTATTTAGCTCATTTGTATCTTCAAACGTTCCAGATTGCAATTGTCGCATTCTATTCAAGAGCTTTTCACGTTTTCGTATCAAACTCTTACGTTTAATCATTTCTATACTGCCTTCAATTACCTGTTTGGAGTTTTGGGCGAATTCGCCAGAAGTGATTGTTTGTGTCACTATATTTTTAACATCCTCAGAGCAACGCGACAGAATACTGTCTGTACTGACAGCACCTTCTCTAAAACATTCTTCAAGTGTTATGAACATTTCCCTCGCTAAAACGCTTTCAAAATCATCGACTGATAATGATGAGCGCATTAATTGAAAGAAATCAAAATTGGCAACTACGGCTAAAATTGCTCGCAGTTCTGCGTCAGGTTTTAAGAAAGCCTGAACATTTTGACTTTTATCAATGGGTGAATATTCCAATTTTTTCTTGGCCGAATCTCTGTTTTTGTAGTCCTCCTTTACTACATCAATAGCAATGTTTAAAGTTTGACATAAGTGCTCAAAACATGATTCTTTGTGTATGTCCGATTGAAGTGCATCTAAATAGGGAAAATAGGCCAAGCATATACGCATTTTGCCTTCAGGTGTGTTTACCGAGTACCGATGCATTAAAACAGACAACAAATATTCATTATCTAATATAAATCTTTTTCTAAAATTTGTCAAGATTTCTGGACCCGAATTCAATAAAATTTCTGCAGGATCTTTACCATTTTCATACGTTATTATGTTTACTGAAACATTATTTTGCCTACATAACAGTATGGACTTATATGTAGCATCTTGTCCTGCCTTATCACTATCAAAGGATAAATAAAATGTGTCACTGAAAGAACTCAAAAGTCGAATCTGATCTTCAGTTAAGGCTGTTCCAAGCGGTGCAACTGCTATTTTTACTCCCGCCTGATGATATGCAATAACATCCATATAGCCTTCGCAAATAATTACACACTTTTCTTCACGTATGTATTGTTTTGCAATATTAAAAGCATATAAATTTTCTCTTTTTTTATATTGAACCAGATCACTTGAGTTTATATACTTTGGCCCTTCTCCTTCCATTATTCTTCCGCCAAAAGCAATTGTTTGCCCGTGCCGATTACAAATAGGAAACATAAGCCTATTAGAAAAAAATGAAATATCTGGATACTTTTTTGAAAATAATCCAGATTCAGCTAAAAAAGTTTCACTATATTTTTTTTCAGATAGAAATTTCTTTAGCCAAAGTCTATCTTTTGGAGAAAAGCCCAGTTGAAATGTTTCAATGGACTCATCACTAATCCCACGACTATGTAAATACTCAAGTGCTACTTTACCCATATCACTGGATGTTAGAAAATAATTATATGTTCCACTTATTCTGCCATATAACTCAATGTACTCATCCTTTAATGAGTTTTGTGGAAGATTTGGCGTATAACTGCCATCATACACCACTTCTACATTGGCTTTTTTTGCCAACTCTAATGCAGCTTCAACAAAACTCAATTTTTCCATATTCATGTAAAACTGAATTAAACTTCCACTTGCATGACAACCAAAACAATGGTACAAATTTTTATCGGGCATAATATTAAATGAAGGTGTTTTTTCATTATGAAATGGACAACAACCCCAAAAATTACCACCCCTCTTCTCTAACTTAATATATTCTCCAACTAAAGATGGCATATCTATACGAGTATTTATTTCATCCAATGTCTGAGACGCTATTCTTGGCATTAGCTTGGTTGGCTCTTTGTTTGTATACTTGTTCCTGCTTCAACATGATCATCAAAGTCTTCGGTAAAAATATGATTCCCTATTGAGGCATCTATTAAGCGGAAATAATAGTAATTTGTGTTTGCAGGCTCACTTGCAGCACGTAATGCCACCATACCAGGATTTGAAATTGGAGTTGGAGGCAACCCAGCCCACATATATGTATTGTACGGGTTATCAATTTGAATATCTTCGTATGTTATAACCTTGGGATGCGGCTTTCCTTGAATTTCAGTAATAATATATTCAAGTGTTGCACATGAGTACAAACCAATATTTTTATTAATGCGATTTAGAAACACACTTGCTATAAGTGGCGCTTCGTCAGTAACTCTGTACTCTCTTTCTACAATTGATGCTAGGGTTAATTTTTCGAACAGTTCCTCTGGTGATACATTTTTTAATCCTTCAATTTCTGAAATTCGAAGGAAGAAATTATCTACTAAAATTCTTAATACTGCTTCACCGGACATATCAGGATCTAAATTATATGTATCTGGAAAAAGGTATCCTTCAAAGCTTTTTGATGGTATTCCATACTCAGAAAGTAACGATTCATCTTTTGTAGCACTAATAAATTCACCAGCTGTAGTAACCTCAAATTGTTCTAACAGTGCAGCAATTTTTGATATTGTAAGACCTTCAGGTATACTTACCCTAATCGATTCAAAACGACCGGATTCAAATGTTGTCAAGATTTCTTTTACAGACATTGATGGTGAGATACTAAAAATTCCAGCTTGCAAATTTGTACCAAATATACGACCATAGGCGTAAAATGCTTTTGAAGAACGTATAAACTTCTGTTCGTATAAGTCCTCTGCAACTGTTCCAAGCGTAGCACCCGAATTAACTTTAAAACTTCCATTTTCACTTTCAAAAGAGCTTACTGGCTGAACTAAGTAGATGCTCACAGCAACAGTAATCAATAAAATTGCTGAAAGAACTATTCCAACTAATAAAAATGATTTTAATACATTATTTTTCATTTAAAAACAACTCCGCTTCTTCGATTGTCATATTGCTATAAGCGTGATTTTCTAAACTAGAAAAAAAACTTTCAAGCTCGACAGGAATATCTTTTTTTCTAAAAAAAGACACTAATTTCTTTACTTCCAAAAATGAAAAGTCATATTGAAAATTACTCATAAAATAATTTCTTGTCCTTCAATTGCCAAATGCACTTGTACTTCACCATTGCAAACATGATCAGAATACCATTGCGCTGACTTTAAAATTGAATATAGTTTTTTATCATCATAAGATGGCTCATGGTGAAATAAATAAAGATCTTTTATACTGTAGAGGTGTGCAAAGTCTATTGCGTAGCAAAATGCTGAGTGCCCCCAGTTTTCTTTCTGCAGTGCGTCATCAACGGTATACTGAGAATCTAAAACTAGCACATCTGCATTTTGAAAAAATTGCACATTCCTATCATTGCGTTCAAAATCATGTTGCTGTAGTTCTACATCAGTTGCATGTATAAAACGCTTTCCATTTTCAATAAATAAAAAAGTATATGAAGAACCTGGGTGAAACATTTTCTTACAAACTATTTCAGAGCTTCCAATCGTAAAGGGTTCATATTCTTGGATTTCAGTAAATGATATATTTTTTGTAAAAGCTGCAAACGGCACAGGGAAATACGGTTGTGACATTTGATTTTCTAAAAAACTTTTTGCTTCTGGTGAGGTAGAATATACATTTAATGTCGTTGTAGGATTGTATGCAGGATCAAAAAAAGGTAAACCTTGCAAATGATCCCAGTGAAAATGCGTAATCAACAAGTTAAATATATTATTAGAAGTGCCGGCATATTTTTTTCCGCACACTCTAATTCCTGTACCAGCATCGAGAATGACTTTGTCACCAGAATCTAATACTACTTCTACACAGGCTGAATTACCTCCAACTGTGCCAAATAAGTCCTTTGGTAAATTTGCAACAAAACGTTGCTTTGCATCTTCAGAAGCAATATCTTTTTCAGTAATTTTTGAAACCACAGCAGAAATTTTTGATTGCAATTGCTCAGATGTTAAAGGAGTCGCAATAGAACCACGAACTCCGTAAAAATTTATTTTCATTGTTCTACTCCCTCCTCACCTTCGTTTGTAGTAACTCTTTTGAATTTATTATCTTTGTACTTGTTAAGTATAACACAAATTTCATTTTTTTTCAACATATTACCATTATTTATTCCTGGACAGCTTTCTGCCTCTTTATCCCACCTATCTTTACTTTCTAAAAGAAATGTCCAAAAGGGATAGGTTGAACATTGGATTGGTCTACCGGAATATACAGTGCAACCATTATTCCAAAAAATGCAGTCAAAATTAGGTTTTTCTAAAAGACTTATCACTTCTGTTCCGTCATAGTATGGAACTGTTCTGCAATATTTGTTTATTAATTCTTTTTCAGTGATTTTTAATACTTTGCACAAATTATCGATATCGAATTGTGATAGGTAGACATAGCCAGGATCATGCCTACAGCATCCTGAGCATTGTTTACAAGAGAAGTTTAAACCTTTGGAGTAAAATAGTTCTTCCAACGGAATTCCTTTTTTATAAAAAAAAAGAGGTATCAGAACTACCAGATACCTCAATGGGGAGAGAAGGATTCGAACCTTCGAAGGCGGAGCCAACAGATTTACAGTCTGCCCCCTTTGACCACTCGGGAACCTCCCCATAAAAAACGCCGACAATACAATGTCAGTTAAAGCCAACTCAGGGATTCGAACCCTGGACCCCGAGATTACAAATCACGTGCTCTGGCCAGCTGAGCTAAGTTGGCGTAACATAAAACATATTACAGTAAAGCAAAAAAAAGGTCAAGTACCTATAAACATTTTTTTTGTAAATAATTAAAATAAGTTTAAAATATCGTCAGAACCCTTTGCCTGAATAACCTTTTTATACTTATCCTCATCCGATAATACTTCAAATAATGCAGTGAGTTTCTCTACGTGAGACTCTTCATCACTAGCTGCCAGTGTAACGACTATTTCAACAGGATCGTTATCGCTATTAAAATTAATTGGTTTACTTAAAGTAATTAAACTTAACCCATTTTTTAATATATAATCTCCGGGGGCAGAATGTGAAAGTGCAATTCCCGGTGCTAACACAATGTATGGTCCAAATTCCTTAACATTTTCTATTGTAGCATCAATATATTCAGGTTTAATATATCCTGAGTTAACCAACAACTGTCCTGATTTTCTTAAAGAATCTTCCCAACCTGTTGCATCAACATTCAATTGTATATTCTCTTTGTCAATTATATTACTATTCACTTTATAACCCCAATCGTGTGTACTGTTCTTGTGGACAATCAGCTTCTACCAACTTCACCTTTAATGCCTCTATCATTTTACTTTCTAAATCCTCATTAGTAAGAGGGTTTAGTTGTTCTTTATCCGTCGTAACATCAAATAATAGGTTACCGTAATCGCAAAGAGGATATTTTTCCCTCCCCTTTATCTTCATTACCTTACAACCTTTGGTAAAAGTAAATGGTTCAGATAAACTCATAGTGTGCATATCTTTAACTGAAAAGCGCTTATTCATGTATTGAGGAATCAATGTATAGTTATATATTTCTCCTGCAAGTTCTGATTTTGCCCCTCTCATATAAACCGTTTTTCCATCTGTGATATTTACATGTCCTGAAAAAACACCGTATAATGCATAGTCCCGAATTTTTTCATCACTTTTTATTGTGTTTGTCAAGGATTTACCCATTACATCATTTGGAATTTCTTGTTCAAAGTATTCAAGCAAAGTAGGAGCCCAGTCAATTAATTGAACTATAGAATCTCTTATGGCATCTTTCACTTTTGAACGTGGATCCCAAATAAACAAAGGATTATTTGCAATTTCGTTATAATACGGCATAAGATTCTTACCCCAATGTCCATGTTCTGACAGTAAGAATCCGTGGTCTGTACCAACTATAAGCATAGTATCATCCCACATAGAATTCTTATCCATCATATCGAGAATTTTTCCAAGGTGCTCATCACACATTGAAACTAGGGCTTTATACTGTCGTATACAGTGTGCAATCTCTTCTTTTGTTTCCTTAACCTCACCACGAGGCCAGTCAAAGTGATCACCATCGTAATCTTCTTTTGGGTACATATCTAAATACTTTTGAGGAACATAAAATGGTTCATGAGGATCAAATGTTTCTAGATGTAAGAGCCAGTTATCTGAGACTTTATTTTTTTCAATAAAGTTGCATGCTTTCTCAAAGCACTTATACTGAGGAAAATCTTTTTCATCTTGAATATACTCGCGGTTAACCCAGTCGTATCTCCAAAGACCAGACTCTCCTACACCACCATGCTTTTGTGGTACACTTGCAACATTTGGAATTTCCGGACGTTCAACATGCCCCTTCCAATGATCTCCTTCCTGTCCTCTAACAATTTCCCAAGAAGAATATCTTGTATGATAGTTAGCTCCGCCATCTTCCCAGTAATGCAAGTGATCACTAATGAGATGAGTGTATACCCCATTCTTTTTTAGTATTTCAGGCATAGAATCATCAAAGACTTCTAAAGGTCCCCACTCTCTATGCAGGAAATTATAGCGTCCTGTATGCAACTCTCTCCGCGCCGGAATGCATGGCATACTACCCACATAACTATTGTTAAACATCGCAGAATGTTTACTCAATCGCTCGAAATTTGGTGCAATTGTATCGCACGATGAGTTGTATGTGGGTAGGTAATTTTTATTTAAGCTATCATAAAAAACAATTATGGCTTTCATTTGCTAGCCTCTGGCCTCTGGAAAGTGAACATCAACGACTTCTCCAACTTGTTTTGCAATGCCAGGTCCGTCCATA
The DNA here is from genome assembly GCA_964372135.1 of uncultured Treponemataceae bacterium. Taxonomy (GTDB): domain Bacteria; phylum Spirochaetota; class Spirochaetia; order Treponematales; family Treponemataceae; genus CAYJFX01. The sequence continues at coordinate 20,278 of CAYJPS010000001.1, forward strand.
ATATTAACAATTTCAATCATGTGCTTTCCTTCAGGCATAGTTAATCCTTCTGCAAGCTTTTTAGAAATGATAACAATATCTGTTGAGTCAATTAAACTTTGCATTTCACCTAAAGCTGTGTGCTTCAAATTCGCTTTAATATTTTCAGCCTGAAGACCTTTTTTTACAAGCATTTCTGCAACAGCACTACTTCCCAGTCCATAACCACACACAAATAAAACATTAACAGTATCTTTCATAATAACCTCTTATATTAATTAAAAATTGATGCAATTAGCCTCATGATTTCTGTAACTGCAGGCCAAAATGTTGAGAAGTCAAACATACCTGACCAACCCACTCCGTTTGGATAGTTCATGAGGTTTATAGCCCATACAGTACCAAAAGATTGAATCATACCCAATAAAGTACTACAAACAATAACGGCTTTAACACCACCTCTTTTATTTGCGACTACACCAATAGGTCCACCTGAGAAAAACAATGGAATAAATCCAGGTAATACCAAAATCGGACTACCTATCCCTACTAAGATGAAAATAGAAATAATTGTTCCAACTGTACAGAAAATAAACCCAAGCGTTGCAGCGTTAGGAGAAAATGGTAGAAGTGCAGCAACATCAATAGCTGGTATTGCATTTGGAACAAGTTTCTCTTGAATACCTTTGAAAGATTCTGTAAGCTCTGCACACATCATTCTAACACCAGTTAACAAGATAACCATATTCATTGAGAAATTAATACCTACTTTAAAAACATAGATAAAGGGATGTTCGTTTTTAGCAAGAGCTGCGATTCCTTCATAACCAAGTGGAATCATAAATGCACCAACAAAAAGCCAAATTACTATACAAACTGATACAACATTGTTATTAAAGATACTTAACCAAGAAGGTAATTTTAAGTTTTCTGCATCTTGTTCTTTTTTTCCAAAAAGATGTGCAATTTTATCAAAGAACCAAATACCTATTTGTTGATTATGTCCAATTGTAAAGCCTGCACCACCAGTTACATTATCAACAGCTTTAGCAGCTAATGTCGTTGAAAATGACCAATAAATACCTACTAAGATACCAGATAATACTACTGCAACTGCATTATTAACGGTAAATGTAGAAATTACCAACCATAAAATCGCTCTTGAATGTGCTGTTCCTGCATTACCAGTTAAGAAAACACCTTTTGCTTTTGTATATTTACCAAAGTAAACAAGCACAACATTTACAAAGAAAGCAATAACAAAAACATATCCCATTAAGCCAAACAAATCACCTAATGCTTCTTGTGTAGTTGCATTCATAGCATATGAATCCATAATATAACCACGAATTCCTGTAGCTTCACTTACTGCATTTATTATTGGACGCAATGTATTCGTAAACTGTGCGCCTCCAAACAAAACCATTTGGATACCAACCATAGCACTAATTGTCCCTGTTACAACTTTTGTGCCCTTTTCTCGCTTTAGTAAGTAACCAACACAAATAAGTAAACCAATTAAAATAACAGGCTGTGTTAAGAAATCTCCCACTAAAAAATCAATAACTGCATTCATCGATGCACCTCCTTTATTATATAATCAATCTTTAGTAATACTAAATTTATTGATTAAATTTAAAATTATTTTAACACTGAATATAGCATTTGTCAATATTGGTCAGACCAATTTTTTTTACATTTTCCCTAAAAATAATGGAATATATTCATTTTCTATAATTTTGTCCCATGAATATTCGTTCTTAACATAATTCGCACTGTGCTCAATCATGGTAGTAAAAAAATCTGGTGATTCATTTTTTCTGTCAATGAGTTCCAATATGCATTCCGCTAAGGTATCAGAATCATTTTTATAATACAAAAATCCTGTTTTTTCATGTATAATTTTTTGTAGACCACCACAGGCATGGGCAACTGGAATAGTTCCAAAAATCTGGCCGATAAAATCTTGGAGACCACAAGGTTCAAAAAAACTTGGAAGAACTAAAAAATCACTAACAGCGATGCAAAGTCTTGATAGCGGCCTATCATACCCTTGAAAATAAATATATCTTCCTTTGTATTTTTCAGCTAAATCAGCATTTATTTTTTCTAGTTCCTTAGAACCTTGGCCAATAACAATAAACCGTGCTTGCATAGAGTTACGTAATACAATATCTGCTGCCTCTGTTAAAACATCGATACCTTTTTGATGAACAAGTCTGCCATGAAAAGAAAAATATATTGGCGGTTTCTCAGCATCATCTTCAACAATAGATCCGAACTGTTCAATCCTGTCAACTTTTTTTTCATCATGTTTTGTTGATACTATTTTATGGCTTTCGAGAAATACTTTTCTACAAGCATACTTTCCTTCTAAGTCACATTGAAGAGGATTAAATGCAAACGGAAGTTTAGAAATATTCACATTTGTAGGATCATAATGGTTATAACTAATGCCATTTGTTATTCCTTTTATAGTAAATCCTCTTTCGATAAATTCTTTGCAAATTGAATTATTAAAAATATTTTTAGAATCTAATAATTCATCTGCATACCAAGGTGAAACTGTGGTATAAGATGCGAAATGTTGTGAAAGCAAAAATGGCTCAGGTTTTCCAGCAATGCTATTTCGTTCAATCTCCGCTTTTTCTAAACCTAATAATGTACTAGCAGACTCAATCGATTCCATTTGATTTCTGTACACATCACCTGCATTATGAATTGTAATAAAAAATTTCGTATTTTTATATAATACATAAGCTTCTTTACTCTTATTTGCTAAAAAAGGAATTAATGCAGTATGTGCATCTTGGCAGTGAAAAATATCTGGAACATCATGTGCAAGTAAACCATATTCAACTACAGCTTTTTGAAACAAAACGCTCAACTCATTTGAATCAGTGTGCCCTTCTCCACTTTTTAGAGATGGATTCAAAGCTTCTTCTAGTCGTGTATAGGTGTATACGCCCATTTTTGATGTAAAGCTAGTATTAACAATAAAAACAACACGAACGCCTTTAATAAAACCTTGCGCATACACAACCCTGTATACTTGTGAACCAACGGAAATCTCTGTTTCTAGCCCATCAATTATGTCAAAATCTAAAACATTTGACAGTGCAGTACAACCATAAAGAGGAATAAAGACTGTAACATCCCAGCCATATTGCTTAAAAGCACTTGCAAGAGATGTTGTAACACTTTTTACACCACCTGCTTCCGCTAGCTCTGCATATTCTCTCGAAGCTATCCAATACTTACTAATTTTGCTCATGCATGCTAGCCTTTTTTAGCAAATCCTGGGCGAAGAATTTCTGCGCCACCACCATATACATGAATTGGCTTTTCCGTTAAATATGCTGTAATCAAGACCCTCACAGTGCTTTTAAGGGAACCAACAACAAAGGGTTCTAATGAGCAAAACAGGGCTGAGTTTAAACACAAGCCCTCTTTGCGTAAGGCTGCTGCAGGGTTAAAAGCATCTAAATCATTTGTAACGGTGAAGTGAATTGAAACAATATCATCTTCATCGAGAGAATTTTCATCTAATATATTTTTTACCATGGCAAAAACATCTTGGCGCATTGAAGCTTCAGTGTTTTTTGTGCACCAAGCGCCTCTTATTCCATATAATCTTTTATTATCCATATTTTTTCCTATTAAACAAACAAAGAAATATTTAAAAAGTTACAGTTATTACTATCTATCGAGATAAAAAAGTAAGAAAATTACTAAAGAAAAAAAGCACAACTGCAATTACAGTATACAATATATATAAAATTATGTATTTTACAAAATATACAGATTTTGTTTGAACTACTGAAATAACTATCAAAACAGAACCAACAAGTAAAAATAGCAATAAAAATATGCTTGTAAAACTAATTGCAATTAAAAGTAATTCTTGATTTTTATCCAAGAAATGTTGCCAATTACCAACAAAGTATAATGAAAACAACACTAAAATAAATCCAAGTAAAAACAGTACAAATCTATTCGTAAGTGAAAAAAGAGGTGATTTTTTATTTATTTTTTCATTTTTACTCACTTGCACTGTATCCTTATTAAGTTATATACTACAATGTATAGATATCAATTGCAAGGAGCTTATATGAAAAAATTTATAATATCTATAATAATTTTAGTTATTTTTGCTGTAGCAGTCTTTATGTTTGGTTGGCTTGAATTTTTTGTGCCAGTAGATAAAGTCGGTGTTATGATTTCAAAAACAGGTGGAGTTAATGAAACAATAATTACTCACGGAAACTTCACATGGAGTTGGGAGCGACTTATTCCAACAAATTCTAAAATTAGGCTATTTTCATCAGTACCAGAAACATATACAAGAAAAATTGAAGGTAGCCTGCCTTCATCAGATATATATAAAAATATGCTCGAAGGAAGCCCAGATTTTTCATACAGTTTTACAGTAGATATTACTATGAATATCAAAGAAGACCAATTACCTGCCTTTGTAAAAAGGACAGGAGGCGAAAACCAAGAAGATTTAGACAAATATTTGAATAGCGAGGCAGATGCAATTTCGAGAAAAGTAATACAGCACATACTCGAAGAGTCTATGGACGATATAGACTATGTAATTTTAGCTAGTATTTCAGATTCAGAATTAGTATCAAAAATACAGGAAGAACGTGATTTTAGCGACATTGATTTTACATCTATACAAGTAAACAACATTACTCTTCCTGATATAACAATGTACAACCTTGCAAAAACCACGTATGCAACGTACCAAGAATCTATTGAAGTTTCACTTGAAAACTCATTTGAGTTGGAAGGTTTTGATGCAGCACTCGATTATTTGGAACTTGAACGTTTATCAAAATTAGGCCGTGTGCTGGCTGATTATCCTCAGCTCATTGACTTTATGGCTGTTTCTAATGGGAACCTCGATGTAGTAATCCCCTCTACTCCGTCAGTGAACGATATTAGCCAATAAATGCAGAAAGAATGCGCTCATACGTGTACGCACTAATTTCTAGAGCGTACAGTAATTGCGAAGTGTATGGCACTATTACATAGCTTGTATCACTTTTTTTATACATGTTTAGAATTATAGTGTCCCCACTTTGAGGAAAAATACGAACCGTAGCATCAATAGTTTTATTATTGTATTGTTTAGCATCTACGACTACTGATGATTGCAATGATAACAGTGTATGTATAGCACTTTCATAAAAACTATCTACACTGTACAGAATTGTTTCCAGATCATGTATCTCTAAACTGAGTGCTTCAATATTTGAACTTTCCCTATTTGTAAGTAAAATTTCAGGTACTATTTTTGGGTCTATCCACGCTGAAATATGCGTAAATAAAAAGCTATAAAAATCATCTGTAATTACATAAATATTATTATTTTGAGTAGACCGAACGTATCGCCTTGTTGCAGTAAAATCGCTTGTTCCAAATATAAGAGATGAGTATTCTACTACGCTCCCTTGTTCTAAACCTAAAAATGATACATTAATTGCATTTTGTGAACTTTCTGCAACATCATAATCAATGAGGTTCTTTGCTTCTGATGAAATAAGCTGCGCATCAATTGGTGTTGAACTTAATTTAATAAGCTCTAGAATTTTTGTAGAATTTACAGGAAAGGCTATCTCTGAAGAATGTCCGACGAATCCGTTCGGCGTTTTTTTAAACTCAATGGCGTCCCCTGTGTTTTGGTTATAGACTCTCACAACGTTTACCAAGCTATCATATTTAGGGTTTAGAAGCACTGTTTCATGTATTTGAACATTTTTATCATCTTGTAGTGCTACCGTGCCTGAGAATGCCGTTATTGCGAATATGAGACATAATAAAAGTATGTATATTACAGCTGAATGATTTTTTTCTTTATTTTTCATTACTTCTCTTCATGAACAGAACAGTGTTTTGTTTCCGTTTAAGTTTTATATACAGCATGGGACATGCAGTGATAATTGCGTACCATACAAAAAGAAAAATAAGGCCATAGTTTCTTGTTGTGTTAAAACGATCATTTTCACTTATTTTATGTAACGAATAATCAATATGTGCCTTTGATTTTAATTTTATTAGTTCATAGTTTCCTTGCAACCATAATAAAGAATTAATTAAAAAATCAAAATTTCTAAACACCTTGGTTTGCTCGATGTAGTTCAAACCTCTCGATAAAAAATATTGATCAGATACAACTACTATAGAATCACCAGCGGCACTTGCTACATTATATGACATTTGTTCAACACCGTTTGCATTTAAATTTTCATCAAAAAAAGGATTCGTAATAAACGGATTCAACCCTTGATTTATCAAAAAATCATTTGGCTTTTGAATCCAAGAATTACTTGAAGTATAAGCTATTTGCGAATTGAAAGCGCTTTCATCTAGGTGCATTGGACTTGGCCACAATAAGCTTAATCCTTTGAAAGACTTACCAAGCAAGGTATTTGAATTTTGTTGTGCAGTTGCAATATCAATAAAAAATGGATAGAAAACTTGGAGAGTTTCACCAGTATTAGAGAGCAATTGAGTTTGCAAGTGTTCAGAATCATGTAGCAATGCATTTTCTATTTCAATACCGTATCCTTTGAGCATTTCAAAAAGAGCATGAATCATAGTACTATCGTATTCACTTGTCCACGTATCGAGGTTTATGCTAATTGGGGATACAGAAAAGAATACTTTTCCACCTATGTCTATAAATGTTTTTAACGCAAGTACATGCTCAAAATCTAGCTGCGAAGACCCCAAAACTACTAATGGACTTCTAATGTCAAAATTCGCTGATTGCAACAGGCTTTCAACTTTGAGTTCTCTAACAATAAAACCTGACGCCTCTAAAACAGGTAATACTAAAGGGTAATCATGCTCTAAAGAAAGATCATTTGCAACAACGACAAATGCTGAACGCGAAAGTGATTGTTGCAGAGACTGTAAGCGACTGGCAATATCAAATTCTAAATTTAATGTATCTAAAACGAAGGGAATTACTTCAATGGTGTTTTTATATTCTAAAACTATAGCAGAGTAAGCTTGAACAATGCTTGTTCTATTTTCTTCAATTCGAGGAATATTTTGTTTACTAACGCCTAATGAAGTTAAACTACTTTGAATCTCGCTTGAATGTGGTTCTACAATTTGAACGGTAACACCATTAGATGCTGTTGAATACTCATACAAGTAATCAATGATATCTCTTATTTGAGGATTAATACTTTCCAATTCACTTGATATAAAATAGCTTATCGATAATGGTGAATCTAAATCATTTAATAGATTCATTGAATATTCAGATAAACTAAATCTTTTAGAATTTGTAACATCTAAGCGAGTGTAGAAAATTTGTGCATTCCACAGGAGTAAACAAAGCAACACTAAACTTGAAAAATACAGTTGAGCAAGAGTCTTTTTTGTCTTAGTTTTTGAGTTCACACTATATTTTTTCCATTCAATATACACCGTGCTACTCATTATAAAAAGAACAGTAGTCAATATAAAGAATAATAAAGAGCGAGTGTCAATTATCCCTTTAGAAAATGGATCAAAATTCCAGGAAAAAGAAAAAAATTTTGCTATGTTACTCAGAAAAACATTTTGAAAATATGCACCATTTGCTATAGAACCATTTATGGTGAATAATAATAAAAATAGTGCAGTTACAAAAAAAGTAGTAGCTTGATGTTTGAAGATTATTGAGCATAATTGTCCAAATGCACATGTAGTCGATAAAAACAAAAATATACCAAAAGTTGAGCTTAAAACTAATGCTATGTCAACAGTCCCAAAAGCCGAAACGAGTACAATAAGAGGCAGACTAGCTAACACATAAAACATTGAAATAAGTAAACTTGAAAGCCATTTAGAAACAACTAAATAAAAAGCAGAAACCGGTAAGAGAGATTCAATCTGTTCCTTAGACCACAATCCCATAGTTATTGATGGAATAACTAAAATTGCACTTAGAGACATAAACTCAAAAAAGAACCGTAAATCGCTACTTCCCATATCAAGAACAAAAAAACGATTAGCGTAAAAAAAGTATAGTGCTCCAGAAAAAAGAAAAAAAGCAGATGCTATGTAATATGATGGCGTCAAAAACTGAGAATATATCTCTCTTTTTAATAATTTTGCAATAGAGCAATTTTGAATCATATACTTTCTTCCTTTTCATGTGTGGACACAAAGTATAAAAACGAATCTTCAATTGTTTTGCATGAAGCTTTTTTACATAGTTCCATTTCCGAGCCAAAGGCAACAATGCCTCCTTTGTGTAGTACCATTATTGTTGAACATAAAGCTGAAATTTCTTGCATAACATGTGTAGATATGATAATCGTTTTATTTTTACTCATCTCTTGAATAAGTGTTCTTACTTCAACAACTTGTTTAGGATCTAAGCCTGATGTTGGCTCATCGAGTAATAATACAGGTGGGTCATTCATTATTGCACGAGCAAGTGCTAAGCGTTGACAATAACCTTTTGAAAGAGTCTTTATTCGCTTAAAAACAACATCTTCTAACGAACATATACTAATAAGCTCATGAACTCTTTTGTGAATACTATCTCTTGAACAATGTTGTAACACAATACAGGCCTCATAAAGTAAATACTCATACACAATAAATTCTGGAAAAAAAATACTTTGATCTGCTACAAAACCTATTTGACTTTTATTTTTAACATTTTGTGCAATAACGTTTATACCATTTACTTCAATCGTGCCAGAATCCGCATAATGTACACCAGCGATAGCTTTTAAGAGTGTTGTTTTCCCTGCCCCATTCAACCCCACGAGTCCTGTAATAGAATTTGTGGGGACACAAAAACTCACATCACTGACAGCAGTATGTGCTCCATAGGTTTTTGTAAAATTACTGACATTTATCACAAAAAGACCTCATCTATTTCTTTAAAACACTTGAGGTATAAAGATTCTCAAAATCATGGATAGTAAGTGGCTTAGAAAAGTAATAACCTTGTACCGTTTCACAACCTATTTTTCTTAAAAAGTCAACATCATGTTTTTCTTCAATTCCCTCTGCAACGGTATGAATATTAAGTGAATCTGCCATGTTAATGACATGTTCTAATATGAGATTGGCTCTTTCTTTTGACTTATTTACAACAAAAAATGACCTATCTATTTTTATTGTATCAACAAAAAAGTCTTTTAGCAAACCTAACGAGGAATATCCAGAACCAAAGTCATCCATTGAAAAAAGAAATCCAGCTTTCTTTAAGTCTGCTAATACTGTTTCAAATACAAGGGGAGAAGTTTCAAGAATTGAGCTTTCAGTTAATTCTATTTCGATAAACTTTTTAGGAAAACCAAAATCATCCACAATTGCACATAACTCTTCAACAAAAGAATTGTTTTTTAAGTGTTGCCTAGAAAAGTTTACTGAAATAGGTATCAAAGGAATCCCTTGAGTGTACCAAGATTGTAATAACTTACAAACGACAGTTAAAATATAAAAGTCTACATCAACAATAAAGCCATTTTGTTCAAAGAGTGGAATAAAATCGTTTGGGTACATAGCTACAGTGCCATCATCATTAAGCCAGCGAACCAAAGCTTCTGCTCCAATTATCGTGTTTGTTTTTAAACAATACTTTGGCTGTATATAGGCTGTAAATTCATTGTCATGCAAAGCGCGGTGCATTTTATTTTCAATTTCTCGTTGAATAAGTGACATTTTTTTTAGATTTTCATCATAGCTTTGTGCTACGTCAAGAGCACCGATTTTCTTTGCATGATTATGGGCGTAATTTATGCGTTCTATAATGTAATTTACATCATTATCATTTTCTGAAATTAAGTATTTGCCAACATAAAAATGTAATTCATGATTTAAGTGCTCATTAATATAGTTATAAAATACAGGTAAATACTCTTCAATCAATGTACCCTTTTTCATTACATCATGACCGCATCCAATAACTACAACAAAGGTATCCCGATCTTTACGACCTACGAGGCATCTATTGCCTGTTTCCTGATGAATTTTGTTGATTGCATTACACAAGCCTTCATTAATTACACGTAAAACTACATTGCCTTCGTCTATCCCATATAATTCATTGATTAATTTAAACTTACTAACATCGCATTGGTAGATATAATATCTTTTTCCATCACGCTTTAATAATAGTTCATGCAAGTCTTCTTTAAGCTTTACGACATTTGGCAAATTGGTTACGGGATCAATATACGTTTGTTTCCAAATTTTCTTATTTCCCTTTTTAAGTGAAATTATAGCAAAACAAGAAGCAGACACCCATAAAACAAAAAATATTGCTAAGGTTATGAGCAAAATAAACGCATTCTCTCTAAAAAAACGCTCAATAACACTTTCATTTGTACGTACTGTATACTTTGAAAGTAAAGAATTTGTTTCAAGAGATGATAATGATTGTATATATTTATTCAAAATTGAGATTAGAGCTGGGTTACTATCACCGCGTACCATAAAAGAAAAGCGATCCATGAGTGTTGTAACAGATACTATTGAAAGGTCATCATACTCAAAATTCTGAATTGCATTTGTAGCGGCATATATGTTTTCAACGGTAAAATCGACAGTACCTCTATCGACAGCAATGTAACATTCTTCAATTGTCAAGTACACCACTATCTTATTTTTTGGATAATTTGCAGAAATATAATCAAAAATCATAGGATGCAGTTGAGAAATTGCAAAAACAGATTCTTCGGTAATCACATCGTTTTTGCCAATTATTGCAATTGGGGACTCTAGAAAGGTATCGGTTAAATGCACACCCAATTCTGCTGCTTTTTGAAAGTTAGAATCATAACTCAAAAGCATATCTGCTTCTCCGTTTCTAACCATCGAAATAGCTTCATCGTATGTTTTTCCATGAATAAATTCAAATGGTAACCTTGTTTGATTTGCAACTTGAAAAAATATATCTACATTCAAACCAACTGCCATATTACTTTCTTCATCATAACTTTCAAATGGTGGCCAAAAACTATCATAAACAACTGTAAGTGGTTCTGTTGTTTCAATAAACTCAAGTTCTTTAGACGTAAGCGCCACCGTTTTAAATATGTCAGTAAAATAAACATCTGCTAATTTATCATTGTAATATCGGTCGACCAATTGAATTTGCTCTAATGCGTTATTTATACTAACTAATATATCCTCTCTGGATTTACTAACGGCAAAATAGAATGATCTCAAATCAAAGAAACCTACAATTTTTTCATTAATAATTTTCCGGCCACTTGTCGTAACAATTGCATCGACTTCTTTAGAAGTTAATGCATTTGTCAGTTCTACAAAAGTATCATAATCCCTTGAAATATAGTTAAAATTATTGCGAACAGAATACTGTTCAAAGTCATTTTTTCTATTTGACGACCGCAAGAACCCAATTGTCATATTATTAAATGACTCAATATCCTCAAAATTAATAGCAGAATCTTGCGAGACTGTGAGCATACCAAAATTGGAAATAGTTGGTAGTTGTGTAATAAAATATGAGTCATCATCGGCAGAAAAAGGCAGAGTATCCATCATATCAATTTCACCATCTTGTAACATTTTAATACATTCATCTCGAGATGCATAAATGTATTCGTAATTAAAGCCGGTATATTTAGCAATTTCTTCTAAATACTCAAAACCATATCCGTAAGGGTTACCTAAAGCATCAGTACCATACAAACCATCATAATAAAATATACCAACCCTAACAGTAGTTTCATTGTTAGAATACATTGGAGAAATACTAAAAATGAGAATTAAGATAAAAAAGTAAAAAAATCTTCTCAACGGAAACCCACTTATTCTTGTGTAATTTTGTATAATTTAATTATAATACATTAACTACATAATATCAATATTATGTCATAAAAAAATCCCCTTTAATGTAAAACAATAAAGGGGAAAAGGAAGAGGAGGTAAGAAAAATAAAACATGTACAGTTGTTTATGAGGATGTTTCTGTACAATGCTTACCTACTAATTAAACAACAACTAGTAACAAAAAAGGTTACACTTTATTTAAAATTTATATAAAAAAAAGCATGTTCCATCTAATTTCATCCAAATAAGCTTTGTTTGGACAATCAAAGCACACTAAAATACCTTTAAAACAGCAAATCGAAGTAATATAACTGTACGATTTTTACTTTTTTTAATATATTTTTCTGTATAAGTAAAATATATTTTTAAATTTTGTGCATGAAAACTATAGAATTTATTTACCGCTTGTGCTATATTATAAATATGAAAGAGAACAAAAAAGCCCGATTTTTTTGCGAGTCTTGTGATACTGAGGTAGTCGGAGATGCTAAATTTTGTCCGAACTGTGGTAGATTTTTTTCCTCTGTACGATGCCCTGCATGTGAATTAACTGGAGAGCATTTTCATTTTGAAAATGGTTGTCCTGCATGTGGATATGCTATGGATGGCTCCCCATTTGACACAAGTTTAACTCCGAATCAAAGAAGAAAAGCATATAAAAAACAACAAAGTGAAGTTAATAAAAAAAATAGAAGTCGAGGTGCTAGACCTTACCAACTAAGTGCACCTGTAAGAACAAAGAGAAGCGATGATCCTTTGCCAATTTGGATATATGTGCTTTGTATTGTACTTTTAGGATTAGTGCTGCTATCAGTTTTTACTTTCTTAGGTTAGCTCTTTTACCATTCTATGTGTACTTACACATACACTCTTCTAACCCTCGTAGCAACTGAACACAAAATTTCGTATGGTATTGTGTTTAGTTTTACAGAGATGTCCATAGCTGTATTACAGTTTTTGTTTGGACCAAACAACACTACTTCATCCCAACGTTTCACTTTGCCGGAATTATCAATAATCACTACAAATTGATCCATGCAAATACGTCCAATAATTTGATACTGTTCATTTTGAATTGTTACAAAATGATTATCTGAAAGGGCTCTATTAAATCCATCCCCATATCCAATCGAGACGGTTGCAATACAGGATGTATCTAACGATGTCCACTTTCTACCATAGGAAACGGATACTCCCTCTTTAATATCCTTTAATGCAACAACATAACTGACTAGTTCCATAACAGGCTTAATAGAGAAGCTCTTTTTATGATAAAAATAATCTTGTAAATCTTTATTAGGATAATAACCATATGCAAGGATTCCTGGACGTATCATGTCAAAGTGAGCATCTGGATGCAGTAACACACCCCCAGAAGCGGCGCAATGTAAAATACCAGTATGTATTCCATTTTCATGAAATACATTAATAACCCGGTTAAAAACTTTAATTTGTTTTTGTGTAAAGTCTATATCTTCTTTTAATAGTGAATCTGAGACAGCAAAATGAGTGCATACGCCCTCAATTGCAAATAGCTCCTTTTCTTGTATATACTTTGCAAACGCAAGAGCTTCTTCTTCTTGTACACCATGTCGCGACATGCCTGTATCAACTTTGATGTGTATGGGAAACTGTGATACATTACTTTTTTTTGCTTGCGCATACAACAAATCAATAAAGTTTGAATCAGCAACCAAGGGGGTTAATGAATAGCTGATGAGGTCTGAAAGCTCATCTTTATGACATAAACTTAGGAGTAAAATTGGAGCGATAACACCTGCCTCTCTGAGTTCGATTCCCTCTCCTACTGTCGCAACTGAAAGAAAATCTATTCCTATTTCTTGTGCTTTTTTTGCAATTTTAACAGCACCATGGCCGTATGCATTTGCTTTTAAGGCTAAACATATTTTTTTATTTGGTGCAATTTTTTTGATTTCTTGTATATTATGCTCAAAATTTGAAAGATATATTCGAGCTATTGATTTTCCCACAAAATCTCTCCTTAAGAGTAGTAAATACCATAATAGTCTAATTATGTTTTAATTGCAAGAGAAACAGTGCTTATATTTTTGCAATTTTTCTTGTATACTATATGTATGAGTATTTATGATGTAATAATTATTGGTGGCGGCGTCGCAGGTTTTTTTTCTGCAATTAAACTTTTAGAACATGATGACAATGCTACTATTTTACTACTGGAAAAAGAAAATGCGCCTCTTAAAAAATTATTAACAACAGGAAGTGGTGCATGTAATTTTACCCACACTGGAACAATAGACGATTTTATAACAAAATATGGAAATAATGGTCAATTTTTAAGGAATGCATTCAACAACTTCTTTGTTAATGACATAGTGTATTTTTTTGAAGAAAATGGAATCAAAACATATTGTAGAGACGATGGAAAATTTTTTCCAAAATCCATGAAAGCAAGTGATATAAAAAATCTGCTATTAGAAAAAACAAAAACTATAGAGAGTGTATATAGTTTTAATGTCCATAGCGTAGCAAAAGAAAATGACATATTTCATATAACTGCTGGCAATAAAACATACCATAGCAAAAAAGTTCTTATAACAACAGGGGGAAAGAGTTTTCCAAGCACAGGATCCTCAGGCAGCGGCTATATACTTGCAAAACAACTCGGGCATACTATAACAGATATAAAACCATCCCTTGCAAGTATTTATTGTAAAAATAACGCACTTTCTCAATTTTCAGGCATCTCATTCGAACAAATAACAATAACACACACTAAAAATAAAAAGCAAAAAAAATATGTAGGCACTCTCTTGCTTACTCATAAGGGATTTTCTGGTCCTGTAATAATTGATAACTCAAGAGATTTTACTTCTGGAGATACATTATTAATTTCATTTACACAAGAAAAAAAGCAAACTGTAGTTGATTATATACAAGAATCAAAACATGAATTATGCATTCAGAGTTTAAAGAAGTTTTGTATACCAAAAAAAATGGCTCTATTTTTTTTAGAGGAAGCACAAATTAAGTATAACAAAAAAAATTGTGAAATATCGAAAAAGAAAATCAATGATTTAGTAGAATTGCTCTGTTCCTTTCCTGTTGTCATTTCTAGCATTGAGGGATTTGAAACGTGTATGTGCACAAGTGGAGGAGTTTCGCTAAAAGAAGTAAACCCAAAGACATTTGAATCAAAAATCACTAAGGGTTTATACTTTTTAGGAGAGGTTTTAGATATTGATGGAGATTCAGGTGGATATAATTTACAAGCAATTTGGTCTGAGTGTGCTATTTTTTCTGAGAACTTTTTTTAATATGGTAAATATAGTTTGATTACTGTAGCTATTAAGTAAGCACAGATGAACAGAATTTAAAGGACTGTTTTAGGTTGTGTAACAAGAACAAATATCATTATCCTGTTTAATTCAGTATACTCGTGTCCAGACACTCTTGGATTAAAACTGAATTACATGCTACGGTATAATACCCTCTTGAATATGAATTAAATTATGTATATACTATATGAGTATTTTTTAGTGGAGTTGTAGTATGATTTTTACCGATACACGTGATAATTCTGTTCAGATTGGCTTGAGATCTGCCGTATTGAATGGAATGAGTTCTGAAACAGGAGGACTATATGTTCCTTGTAGCTATCCTAGATTAAGTGATGCACTATTAGAGAAAACTGTTCCCCCTTCATTTAGAGAGATTGCTTTTGAGGTTGCAAAGCTATATTGTGACAGTGATATCAGCGATTCAAAATTACAAGAAATCATAATTAATTGTTACCCTTTTAATGTACCTGTAAGTCAAGTAGATCCTGTAACATACGTGCTAGAACTGTACCACGGTCCTACATGTGCATTCAAAGATGTTGGTGCTCGATTTATGGCGCAACTGATGGCACATTTTAACTCAGCAGAAAATAAAAATCTTCACATTTTAGTTGCAACCTCAGGGGATACAGGAAGCGCCGTCGGTAGTGCTTTTCACAATTTACCTGGAATTGATGTAACCATATTATATCCTAAAGGAAAAATAAGTCCTTTACAGGAAAAACAACTTACTACTTTTACTGGAAACGTTAAAGCACTTGCAGTAGAAGGTACTTTTGACGACTGTCAAAGGTTAGTAAAGAAAGCCTTTACAGATGAAGCTATAAGGGAAAAATTACGACTTTCTTCAGCAAATTCAATAAATATTTCCAGATTATTACCACAAAGTTTTTATTATGTATATTCTTCGTTACAAGTAAAATCTAAAAGTTGGCACAGCAATAAAATTGAGGATCCTTCAATTATATTTACAGTTCCTTCAGGAAACTTTGGTAACTTAACGTCTGGTTTAATAGCACAAAAAATGGGAGCGCCAATTAACGGCTTTATAGCAGCTACAAACTCAAACAAGACAGTACCAGATTGGATGCAATCAGGTATATATGAACCACGCGCTTCTGTTGAAACACTTGCAAACGCGATGGATGTAGGCGCGCCAAGTAATTTTGAACGTATGATGTCAATGTACACGCACGAAGAACTAAAAGAAATTATGGCTTCTTATTGGACAGATAACAAGGGTATAACTGATGGTATTGCTAACCATCTTGAGAGAACTGGATGCATTATAGACCCTCACGGAGCTATTGCTTGGAAAGCTTGGCAAGAAATACGAAAGGGCGGCTTATTATCGCTTATGTCTGGTTTTTCAAAAAAAACAGATGAACCTGGTATAACACCTAGCATTCCAAATTGGTCTCAAGCGGTCATCGATGGTAAGGCAATTGGCATCATCTTAGGAACAGCGCATCCTGCAAAATTTTCAGAGACGGTAAAAGATGCAACAGGAAGAGAACCTCCTCTACCTGACCGACTTGAAAAGGTAATGATGCTAAAAGATAATTCTATTCCAATGAAAAATGATTATATAGCATTTAAAGAATGGCTTCTCGAGACACTGTCATAGAGAGTATATTTAGTATTATTTTACAATATTTTCGCAGCAATTAATTATAGGAGAGATTATGTTTGTAACGTGCTTAGATTTAGAAGGTGTTTTAGTTCCAGAAATTTGGATAGCCGTAGCAGAAAAAACTGGAATTGATGAACTAAGGTTAACTACAAGGGACATAAGCAATTATGATGTGCTGATGAAAAAACGACTAGATATCTTAAATGAACACAACTTAGGTCTAAAAGATATTCAAGATGTCATTGCAACATTACATCCCATGGATGGTGCTAAAGATTTTTTAGATGAATTAAGAACACTATGTCAAACAATCATACTCTCAGACACATTTTCACAGTTTGCACTTCCTCTTATGCAAAAGCTTGGAATGCCCACAATTTTTTGTAATGAATTAATTGTAAATGAATCAGGTAAAGTAATAAACTATGCAATGAGACAAGATAACGGAAAGTATCATGCGGTAAAAGGCTTTCAAAGTATGGGCTATGATGTAATTGCAGCTGGAGACTCGTTTAATGACTTAGAGATGATTAAACAAAGCCAAAAGGGTTTTCTATTTAGAGCTCCACAACATATTATTGATGAACATTCAAGCATACAAAGCTTTACAGAATATGCAGATTTATTACAAGCTATTAAAGATACGATAGCTTAATCTGTCGTGTAAGCAGTAAAACCTAACGACAGCAATTCACTATGAACTAGATTAAAGGTTGTAGAATCCATGCCGTTTGAAACGGCATAGGCATTTACATACATATGCACATCAGCATCTGAATTGTATTCATAATCATCATCGTTATCTACTGGTACATCATAGCGCTCATCATCAACTTCATATGTATCATCAAAATTAAAGAACTTATCATTATATCGTAGCGGTTTGAATCCTGTAGAAACACCAGAAACTGAAATACTTGCACTATCATCTTTATTTGAAAAAGAAATTACAACTCTCCCACCAAACCTATCTACTAAAGGATTTTCACCTCCTCGAGTAGTTTTTATTTCTTTGTAATTAAGTGTTAAAAGTTTCTTATATCCATTTTCTGTGTCATCATCATTTGCATCATCTATGGCTTCTGCATCATTTTGCAATTCTTCTTGATTATTATAAATTCTGTAATAAACACTTGTTCCTGGATCAATAAATACAGATGTAGATAAATCTCGAGCGCTAAACTCAAATTTATCACTGAGATTGAGAGTGGTAACAAGATCTCCATTTGCTAAATTTGAAATTTCAGCATTAGCTGGAGGATCAATTTTGTAAAATGTGTTTAAGCCACATGAAGGAAAAAATGTAAGTAGCAATATAAAAATAACAAACTTCATAAAACCCTCATGCAGCGTAAGAAAACTTAGTCAACCTTACTTTCTGTTCTTAAAGTAATAAGCCTACTTCTTGCAAGGTTCGCCCATGTTGTTGAAGGAAAGTCATCAATAAGCTTTTGATATGATTCTGCTGCTTGTGCATAGTTTTCTCTTGAGTCTTCTATTCTACCTAGATTAAACATCGCTCTTGCTTTAAGTGCAAAATCATCATACTCTATTGCCATAGAAAGATATGTAACAGCATCATCAATGTTTTGAAGCTCTTCGCTCGAAATTCCTGCATTATAAAGAGCAATAGGAGCAGTATATGACTCTGTATCTTCTTCATAAGAGTTTAAATATAAATCGAATGCTTCTGTCCAATTTTCTAACTCAAAGTTAATCTCTGCAGCAAAAAGAAGGCTTCTTACCTTTACAACTCCAGATGATTCATCTGCAAGAGCTACAGCTTCGCTTGATAATGCTAGTCGGTCATCACCATATGACGCTGCAGATGTGTCAAGCGCATCATATCTAAATTCAATTGCATCTAATCTTGCTAAGCCTTCTTCAATAGCATTATTCTTAACTGCTACAAAAATACTTATAAGGACTGCAACAACAATAAGAGATACCAATACAACTATAATTGCTAATCGTGATTTAACAATTGCAGATGTTAAAATGCTATTTAATGTTTGTTTTTCTGTCTGTTTTTGTTCCATACTTGAACTCCTATAATTTATATCTTTTAATTGGTTTATAAACCTTTTTTTATATCTAACTCTGAGATAAGTTTTGAAACATACGTTCGCTGCACGTCAAGCATTTTAGCAGCTTCTGTTTGATTCCAACGACATTGCCCAAGAATATGAGTTACATAACTTTTTTTAAAGTTGTGTACAGCAACTTTTAATGATGCATCATTATAATCGTACTCCTCTTTTTTACCTACATTCAAACGTAAATCATTTTCGTGTATAATTGGAGGGTTGCCAAGTACGCATGCTCTCTCTATAGAATTTTCCAATTCTCGTACATTTCCTGGCCAATGATATTTCTTTAATGCATTTATCGCATCATTTGAAAATGAAGTAAAAAGTTTATTTGTTTCAATACTAAACTTTTTCCTAAAAAAATCAGCCAAAGGTTCTATATCATCTATCCTATTTCTTAGTGGCAAAACCGTAATTGGCAGTACATTTAATCTAAAAAATAAATCAGATCTAAAAGTTCCTTGTTGTACCATTTCTTCAAGGTTTCGATTTGTAGCAGCTATAATTCTAACATCTACACTTATTGTTTCATTGGAACCAACTCTTTCAAATTGCTTAAACTGTAAAACCCTTAGAAGTTTTGCTTGCAGATC
Organism: uncultured Treponemataceae bacterium; assembly: GCA_964372135.1. Classification (GTDB taxonomy): domain Bacteria; phylum Spirochaetota; class Spirochaetia; order Treponematales; family Treponemataceae; genus CAYJFX01. The sequence goes on from CAYJPS010000001.1 coordinate 39,718, forward strand.
TAAGGACATTTCTCCAATTTCATCTAAAAAGATAGTTCCTTCGTTTGCTAATTCAAACCGCCCTATTCTATTTGATACTGCATCTGTAAAGGCACCTCTCACATGTCCAAAAAGCTCACTTTCTAAAAGTTGTGCTGAAAGAGCGGCACAATTTACACAAACAAAGGGCTTCGAAGTTCTATCACTTAATCTATGGATTCTCTCCGCAACGAGCTCTTTTCCAACACCACTTTCACCTTGAATTAACACCGATGCATTTGTAGCTGCAACTTGTTCAATAACTTTTAGTAAATCTAAAACTGCAGCACTATTACCAATAAATTCATGAAAACTATATTCAGCAGAAATGGCAGATTTTAATTCATGCATTTCCTTTTTCGTTTTATGATAGATTTCAGCATTTTTATAAGCAACACCTGCTTGGACGCATAAAAGCTCAAGTATCTCTAAGTCACTAATATCAAATTTTTGATTATCAGCTTTATTCAACAACTCAACGACACCAATGCATTCATTGTCTATACGCAAAGGCACAGCAATCATATTTAAGGTTTTATACCCAGTAATATTTTGAATTGCGGAAAAAAACTGAGGATGCTTTTCAACATCATCAACTAATATTGAACGGTTTTCTTTTATAACAGTGCCAGCAATGCTATTGTTCGCCTGGACAGGAATCGATAAAACTTCAACACCCTTAGGTCCCAACGCAAGACGGAACTTAAGGGTATCTTCATTTTCTAAAAATAATAGTGAAGACGATTCACAACGCACAAGGCGCATTGCAGATTCCAAAATGTATAACAACAAACTGTCGACATCTTCGTAGCTTGAATTTAAGCGTGCATTGATGTCAACAAGTGTATTAAGTTTTTCTACATCAAAGGAATTCTGCAACATTATATAACTATCCGTATGTATTAGTTATTCTTGTTTTTTAATATATCGCCTAATGTAAATGCACCCTCAGATTCATTATCATTTGCAGACATATAATGTGACATTTCACTTTGCTGTATCTTTTTCTTAACTTCTTTTACAGAGAATGCAACTTTTTGTCTGTCTAAGTTAACTTCAACTACATAAACATTAATTTTATCGCCTACAGTATACTTTTGAACAGCATCTTCATAAGATTCTTCTCTAGAATCAGTTAAATTAGACTTATTGATTAGACCTTCAATTCCGCCATCAACACGTACAAATAAACCAAAGTCAGTAATTGAAACAATTTCACCTTCAATTATTGAACCAATTGGATGATCTTGAGAGAATTGTTCCCAAGGATTATCACCTAAATGTTTCATACTTAAACGTAAACGATGATTTTCAGGGTCGTTTTCTACAACAATAACCTCAACTTCTTGACCAACAGTTAAATCTGTTCTAGGGTGCTTAATTTTCTTTGTCCAAGAGATATCATCGATATGTAAAAATCCATCAATACCATCTTCAAGTTCTATAAAAGCACCTGCATTTGTTAACTTAACTACTTTGCAAGTAAGTTTTGTATCAACAGGATATTTTTCACCGATTGTATCCCAAGGATTTTCTTGCACTTGTTTTAATCCAAGTGAAACTCGACCAGCTTGAATATCATAGCCCAACACCATACATTCAACTTCGTCACCTTGTTTTACAACGTCACTTGGCTTGTTAATTTTTTTAACCCAAGAAAATTCACTAATGTGAACAAGACCTTCAATGCCCTCTTCAAGTTCAATAAATGCACCGAAGTCAGCAAGCTTTGTAACTTTTCCCTTTACAATATCTTCAACATGGTATTTTCCTTCGAAGTTTAACCATGGATCGTCTGTAAAGTGTTTTAATGATAGATTTATTCTTTTTTCATCTGGATCAAGTCTAATTACTTTTAAAGTAATTTCTTGACCTTTTTTTACAAAGTCTTTAGGTCGTGTTACATGGCCCCAACTCATATCATTGATATGTAAAAGCCCATCAAAGCCACCTAAATCAATAAAAGCACCAAAACTAGTAAAACTTTTTACAGAACCTGTTACAGTATCACCTATAGAAATACTATCGAAGAATGTGTTTCTATTTGATGTAATTGATTCTTCTAAATAATTTCTGCGATTAACAATTATATTTGCTTTTCTTTCAGTATAAAGCCTATCAATGTAAAATAAACTCTTAACGCCAACCAATTTTTCTGGTTGTAATACACGATGAATATCAGCTTGGCTTAAAGGTAAGAATGCACGAATGCCTGCGCCTAAAAGAACTTCAAAGCCACTCTTAACTGCTTTATCAATCGTTCCTTCCACCGGAGTTTTATCGGAGAAAGCTTGCTTTAAATTTTTCCAAATTTGAATACTTTCAGCTTTTTGCTTTGATACGATTAATTCACCATTTCTTGTTTCTTTGGTAATTAATACAACACTTACGATGTCACCAACTTTAGGTATTTCCACAAACTCCGATTTTGGAATTTTACCTTCCGATTTGTAACCAACATCTACAAAAACATCATCGGATGTTACTTGAACTACATGACCATCTACAAGCTGCCCTTCTTCAAGTGTTTCTAGACTTTTGAGATATTTCTCCTGTAATTGTGTTTGAATGCTCGTGTCGGAGTTCTGAGTTTCATTCATTTCCACTTCCATTTCTTCCATAATAAACCCTTATATGTAAATTTTATTTAGTATTATCTCACAAACTTGGTCAATGGTCAAGTATGTTGTATCAATATATTGCGCATCTTTTGCAATTTTTAGTGAACCTTCTGCCTTATTCTTATCAATTTCATCTCTTTCTATAATAGCCTGTTTGATTTCTTCTAAGGACTTACCATCTGGCCTTTGCTCAAAACGTCTTTTGGCTTGTTCATCCACTGAAGCATCTAGATAAAACTTATGATCAGCATGAGGAAAAACTACTGTTGTCATGTCACGACCTTCACACACAAAGTCAATTTTTTTAGTAATTTGTTGCAGTTTTTCATTTATTAAATGTCTAAGCGATACAATACAAGAAATTTTTGATGAGTTTAAATCGATGTCTGCAGAATGTAATAAATGTTCAACATCCTCTCCATTCAACACTACATGTTCATTAACATAATCAAGCGTCGAGTTTTGAATCAAATGTAATATTTCTTCCTCATCATTAATTGATATATTATTTCGCAAAACGGCTAAAGTGCTCGCTCTATAGAAGCTTCCTGAATTTAAAAACGCAATATTGAGCTTTTTTGCGATTAACTTCGCAACGGTGCTTTTTCCTGTTCCACTTGGTCCATCTATTGCAACTACCATAACGTAATCTCCTTATTTTTCTTCAAAAAAGATTTCAACATCCTTTGCACTTAGTTCTCGATATGCACCTTTTTGTAAACCATCCAAACTTATATGCCCTATTCGAACTCTACAAAGAGACTTTATTCCAACAGTATAATGTTCAAAAACGCGACGTATCTCTCTATTTTTCCCTTCGGTGAGAATAATTCTTGCTTTTTTGTTATTAAGTAATTCTGCTTTTCTACACTTATAAAATACACCTTCAATCCTAATTCCTGATTGGAATTTTTCTATTAGAGTATTTGGTACTTGTACAGAAGTTTCTACGATGTACTCTTTTTCAATTTGTGATGATGGATGGGATAACTTTTGCATAAACTCACCATCGTTAGTAAAGATTATTAATCCTTCAGAAAACATGTCTAGTCGACCAACATTGTAAAGGCGTTCTTTAAAATACGGTTTAAGCAAGTCTACAGCTACTTCTCGATCTTTTTCATCAGACATACTACATACATAACCGGCAGGTTTATGTAACAAAACATAACGCTTCGTTTCCTCGAGTGTAACTTCAACGCCATCGAGGCAAATAGTATCCTTAAAAGATACTTTACTTCCTAGAACATCAACTATGGTTCCATTTACAGAAACCCTACCATCTTTGATTAACGTTTCTGCAGAACGGCGGCTAGCAACCCCACATCTAGCTAAGTATAACTGGAGTCTAATTTCATCATCTTGCAAGTTCAAATCTCTCACTTTCTGTTTCATCTAATTTTGGAAGGTCAGCAATGCTATTCATTCTAAATATTTTTAAGAATTCTTTAGTAGTTCCATATTGCACAGGCTTACCTGGAATGTCCTTTTTGCCAACTTCTTTTATAAGTTGGCGATCAAAGAGATGCCGGATCATATTATCCGCTGAAACTCCTCTAATAGCTTCAATTTCCGCCCTTGTTATAGGTTGTGAATATGCAATGATAGATAATGTTTCAAGAGCAGCTCTTGAAAGTTTTCCTTCATTTTTCTTTCCATAACGCTCTTTAAGAAAAACCCATAAATCTTTTTTTACACAAAGAACCCAGCCGCCGCCAATCTGTTGGAGCTCTAAAGCAGAAGTTTTATTATTGTTATAGCGATCTTCAAGTTCTTTAATGCACAATGTAACAACATCTTTTGATAAACTTGAAATGCGCACAAGGGCATCTAGGCTTAGAGATTCACCTTCTAAAAAGAATATAGCTTCAATAAGGGCTGTTTCTTTTTCTATATCCACATCAATCCTCGCTTATGCTGCCTTTGAAGGCATTATTTTTATATCACCAAACATTCGGTTTTGAAAAATACATGCTGAATGTATTTTTACAGCCTCTAATATTGCCATAAAAGCACAAACAATGTCCATAATACTTTCTTTTCTAATTATTAAATCAGTAAAAAAGCACTCACCTTTATTTTCGAAAAATTCATTCATAAGTGTAATTTTTTCGCCAACGGAAATTTCTTCATACATACTCATAATTTTATCACCCGAATGCGTTCCCACTAATTGAGTGAATGTTTTCATTAATGACCATGTATCTATTTTTTCCCACAACTCTTCTTCATCAAAAGGTAAGACACTTTGAATTTTTTTCCTTTCAATATTCCATTCAGCATCTTCTTCCTTTTCTTCAATAAGTTCAGATAATTTCTTGAATTTTTGATATTCAATTAATTTATCAACTAATTCCTGTCTAGGGTCTTCTAAGTCTTCGCTATCAAAAGTAGTTTCAACCGGTAATAGAAGATGCGATTTAATATATATTAATTCTGCAGCCAGTGAATAAAACTCTGTTAAGTTTTCTAAATCAGTTACTACAGCATAATCTAAATAATCTAAATACTGCTCTGTAATATCCCCAATTGGTATATCATAAATATTAACTTCATTTTTTTTAATTAATGTTAATAGCAAATCAAGAGGACCTTCAAACTGTGCAATATTGTATGTTCGAATATCAGTGTCAGTGTTATGGTCTAGATTCATTGTGTGCCTCCGTTACAAGGGATGTTTTTTTTATTACACTATCAATATTTAATTTTGATAAACATTGAGCATAATAGTCCCTTTTAGTACTATCGGCACATTTCGGTAAAATCTCCAGCATGGGTACAAGAACAAAGGCTCTTTCTTCCATTTTTGGATGTGGAATTTCTAGTCTGTCTGTAGATACAAAGCTATTTGAAAACAGTAATATATCTATATCTAATGTTCTAGGCCCATACCGTATTTCATTCATTCTATTTCGACCAAATTCTTTTTCAATATGTTGCGTCGCATCAAGCAGTTCTTCGGCTTCTCCATCAAAATAGCCACATAATGCAATATTATAAAAATCATCTTGATTTTCAACATACATCGCTTTCGTTATATAAACACTCGAAACAGAAACATCACATAATACATTACGTAATCTTTCGTAGGCTTTATACAATATGTCGTGAGGCGTATAGTCAAAACCGCCGAACACATATCTTTTATTAGAACCCAACGAAAGCATTACGAAATTCATGCTAAAACAAATCCTCACTTGAAGGTGTAACTTCCTCTTTGATAGGAGCATTTTGTACAACTGACTTTTGTTTTGGTTGTTCCTTTAACACTTGACCAGGAAAGAGTTTTTCACGAATTTTCTTTTCAACTTCAAAAGTAAAGTCAGGATTTTGTTCTAAGAAATTAATAGCATTTTCTCTACCTTGACCAACTTTTTCTGTTTCAGTTGTATACCAAGCACCCTTTTTGTCAATAAAACCATGTCTTACGGCTGAATCCAATAAACTTGCAATTGCAGAAACACCCTTACCAAACATAATATCAAGCTCAACCTTTCTAAAAGGAGGTGCTACTTTGTTTTTAACAATTTTAACACGTACTCGATTTCCCACTGCATCTTCTTCGCCTTTGGCATCAATTGATTCAACGCGGCGTACTTCAAGACGTAAAGAAGCATAAAACTTAAGTGCATTACCACCTGTTGTTGTTTCAGGATTTCCAAACATAACCCCAATCTTCATACGAATTTGATTAATAAATATAATTATTGTTTTTGACTTACCAATAATTGCCGTTAACTTTCGTAACGCCTGGCTCATAAGGCGAGCTTGTAAACCCATGTGAGAAGCACCCATGTCGCCTTCAATTTCAGCTTGCGGAGTAAGTGCTGCAACAGAGTCTACGACAATAATATCTACTGCACCTGAGCGCACTAAACTTTCAGCAATTTCTAAAGCTTGCTCACCAGTATCAGGTTGAGATACCCATAGATCATCAATATTTACACCAAGATTTTTTGCATACTTTGGGTCGAGGGCGTGCTCTGCATCGACAAAAGCCGCAATACCTCCCAATTTTTGAGCTTCTGCAATTGCATGAAGTGCTAAGGTAGTTTTACCTGAAGATTCAGGTCCATACACTTCTATTACTCGTCCTCTTGGGTATCCACCAATTCCTAATGCTTCATCAAGCATAATCGAACCTGATGGAATTACATCAACTCCTGCAGTATTGGTAACATTTCCTAACTTCATGAGTGAACCTTGTCCAAATTGTTTTTCAATTTGTAACCGAGCTGCCTCAAGCGCTTGTAGTTTTTCTCCCATGTCTGCGGGCGTGTTCATTTCAACTGTTACTTTAGCCATAATAGCCTCCCTCTATATATATTATAGTATTTTTCTCACCTTTTTCATAAGAAAATAATAAAAAAATATTAATTATTTCCAACTAAAGGTTGGTAAATTGATTTACCTCTTAATAACAAGCGCCCATCTTCAAGGCCAACTTGTGCTAAAACTTGTATAGGTAATGCTGTATCTATATTTACTGGTTGTTGCATTACTAGTGGAACAAAGCCCTCAACCTTTTGTAATGTGTCATAACCAATTAAAAAATCACAACGATATTCTGTTTGTGTTTCTTCAACATTGGTTACTCTACCTGACCATATTACCCAAGTATCAAGATAAAGCCATACATCTTCACGTATTTGTTCATATGTAAATGATTCTATATTTGAATCAAATGTGGGCTCTTCAAGATACTCTGCTAAAAGCCTAGCTTTTTGCCTAATTTCTGTAGAAGCATTTGAATTTAATATTCGATTTATTTCTACTTGAGATGAATTATCTCTATAAGACTGAAAATATTCTTGAGCAGATGCATATGACTTTTCTAAATCACTTTGTGTTAGTATATACCTAAAAACAGAAGACGCAGTGTCTTGTATTAGAGAATCTCTTCTTTCATCTACCGAAAGAACGAATTCAGAAAGGTCTGCCCTATTACCTTCAATCGCTATTGGAGGTTTGTAGTAAGTAAATATACCTAGAGCAGCTATAAGCAAGATTGCTGCAAAAACTCCTACTTTTATAAGTTTAGAGTGCAATCCAAGTCGAGGATAAAAACGTTTTATATTTCCCGTTTGCACAAGGTGAACAAAAATATCCGAAGCGCTATTATGTTTAATAAATTCAAGAGCTTTTTTTGAAAGTTCATTTTCTGGATCATATTCTAAAGCTTGCAAATAGTACTCAACAGCACGACTAATTTCACCACGTCGCAAAAAAAGTACAGCCTGAGCTGTGATTAACTGAACATCAGAAATACTTATTTTTCTCGCTGTTCTATAATAAAGTTCTGCCCCACCAATATCGCCTAAATACAAGCATGCTGTACCCAACATATAATAGAACTGAAAAGAATCACTATAATCCATAATCAGAGGTTCTAGTAGCTCTACTACAGCTGGGAAACGCCTAGCTGACAGTAATTTTTTCGCCTTTTCAAGCGGAGTCATTCCCATCGAAACTTACCGCCTTGCGTTTTCAAGAATACTGTCAACTTCTGCATTAAGTGAAATTATTTCTTGTTCACTAAGATAATTATTATTCTCTTTTAATTCATTGATTGTATCAAGAATTTCTAAAATCTTTTGTAGATCTTCATCAGAAAGATGTGCAAATGGATTAACTGTTTGCGCACTTACGCTGCTAGTTGATGTCGTTTCTGGTGGCCACGTAGCTGCAATCTGCACGCTGGTTTCACCTGTTAAAAGATAAAATTCAATATCTTTATGTGCATCCTTTCCTAAAATGAAATTTTTCCAAGTAATCGCAAGGGCTGAATTGTTGTATGAATTTAATGAATGAAATTCTCTCCCTCTTTGAACATTGTAATTCCAAACTAAACTGGACAATTGATTTTTATTTGCAACAATAATACTATCAATTGCATTTATCTGATCTTGAGGAACAATAAATCGAATTACGTCGGTGGAATTAGCTGATTGAATCCACTTGTCGTTGCGTATATTAGTGAACAAGGTTTCAGAAGTAATAGAAGGTAGCAAAGAAGTTGTAAAATGTGTTAATGTGTTTTCGCCTAGCCATGTATCAAAAAATGCTTTTAACGCAACCTCTTGGTCAGTGTTAGATAAATTTAATATTGAAGTTGAAACTGCTATAGCATCTACAACGCCATTACTTGTTGTAGCAAACAAATCATAATTAACCGTAATTTCTAGCTTATTTCTTAGAACTGCGGTAAATGTAGCGCGTGCATCTTGAAAGGTAGAAGTAATTTTAAAACCACCACTTGAGTTTACGGGCAGTACTGCGTCTGAGTATAATGCAAAAAAAGCAGGGCTCTTTGTAAATGTTTTAGAATCAAACATTGGAACAAAGGTATCATCATTGGCCTTGCGATAAATTGATACTGAACCAGAATAATCTTCAATCACTATTCGAATGTTACCAACTGTTGCATCTACATTAGCATGCAAACCCATACATAGTGTAATTAGAATAAAAAATATAACAACTTTTTTCATAATCTTGTCCTTTTAGTCTTCGCTTAATAATCTTTGTAACTCTAAAGCTTTAATTGATAATTCATCAATTAAACTATCAGCTTGAGGTACACCAACAGAGTCTGCATTATTTGTACTCTCTGAAACGCTTGATGCAGTTTCTTGCGTTGTCACTTGTTTACTTTGAGCTACTAAAGAATTGAGCTCTTGAACCGTATCGCGCAATGTTTCATTTTGCGCAAGAAGCTCTTGCTTTTCAACCTGTAATTTACTGTGTTCTTGCTCAAGTTCTTGCAATCTCTTTCTGAGAATTAATGCCTCTTCACTTTGTAATTGTTTAATTTGGCGCTCATAGTCTTCCTTTGCAGCAACAGCTTCTTCGCCAGTAACTCGTAACAAATATAGTAATTTTTCTTCTCTTTCTCTTTGTTCTAATAGTTCTAGTCGAAAAACCGCATCATCATATAGCGTGCTATGTGGAAAATCTATAACAATTCGATCAAAGTACGATTTTGCTCTGCTAAAATCATACATATTATATAAAGCTTCTCCAGAATAAAATACCGCGGAAGCCACAAGATTATGATCTGGATACGCATTTATAAAATGCATAAAACCATCAATGGACTCGCTATAAAGGCCGAGCTCATAACTTGCGTATAGTGTTTGATACGTTATCTCTGGAACATAAACACTATCTTGAAAAATCTCTAAAAATGTTTTTCCATCTCGAAGAGCTGCCGTATAATCTCCAATATTCATTTCGGCCATGATAACAAAGTACCAAACTGCATCAGAGGTAGCATTTTGGAAATTACTTGTTCTCTTTAGAAAAAAGAGAGAATCTTCCCAGTTCCCAACTTTATAGGCCTCTAGACCTTGTACTAAATCTTGGCCGTACGTTTGTTGGCTGCGCTCTTGACTCTCTTGTGCAAAAGCCATTGTGCAAAACAAAAGTATACAAACACACAACATTGTAATTTTTTTCATAAACATTTTCCTATATTTTTAAATTTCCGCTAAAAAAAGCTGAACCTGATACTATAACATCGACACCAGTTTCAATAACCTGAGGAAGTGTTTTTTCATTTACACCGCCATCAATGGATACTAGATATGAATATTTATGCTCTTCTCTTTTTTCTACGAGATGCTTAACTTTATATAAACACTGTTCAATAAGTTCTTGCCCACCAAAACCTGGGTTTACCGACATAATCAAAATGAGGTCAACAAATGGTAATAATTCTTCAATTGCTGAAATTGGTGTTGATGGTACAATACTAATACCAGCCTTTTTGCCAAGAGAATGAATTTTTTGAATTATTCTATGATGATGGACTGCAGCTTCCCAATGAAAAGTAATCCAGTCTGCACCAGATTTTGCAAACGTTTCAATGTGATTTTCAGGATTATTAATCATGAGATGTACATCAAAATCAAGATCGGTTAAAGGTCTTAACGCAGAAACTACGGGTTGTCCAAAGGAAATGTTTGGAACAAATGACCCATCCATTACGTCAATATGCACCCATTTCGCATTAGATTTATTAATGACTTCAACCGAAGCTGCAAGGTGAGAAAAGTCTGCCGATAAGATAGATGGCGCTAAAACAAATTTATCCATATTTATATAGTAACAAACAAATTAAATATTGTAAATGGGTAAAATGCAAGTATTTGCAATTCTTGTGTATTGAACAGTGTTAAAGTAACAGAAAATTAGATGTCCTCTTCTCTTAGACCAAAACCTTCCTCTAGATGTGTATGGGCAGAGCCCTTCGGTTCAATGTGAACCATAATATCATATATATCGGGGATATTTGATTTAATTGCTGTAGAAACTTTTTCAGAAATATCATGCGCATCATTTACACTCATGTTTCCATCCACTTCTATATCCAAATCAACATCCCAATATGTTGCAATTTTTCTCATTCGCACACGATGAGGGTTACTTACACCATCTACAGAACGAACAGATTCAAAAAGCTGGTGATATATTTCCTTATCTGCATTACCATCCATTAATTCTACATTCATTTCCCAAAAAATATGTATTGCATTTTTTATTATCCAAACACTAACCAAAAAAGCAACAATTGGGTCAATAACTGGTGAGTCAAAAGTGTATGAAAGTATTAATCCAATTAATACTGAGCCTGAAATAATTGTGTCATTTAACATATTTTGAGCATTTGCTTTTATCATACTACTATTTGCCATTTTTCCTAAAACAACTTGAGAAATAGCTAGTAGTACTTTAATGATAATTGAAGAACAAGTTACAAGAATTGCCATACTGCTAGTCTGTACAGTGGATTCTAAGGTATTTAGTTGTGTTATCGCAGAGATTGCTAACTGAAGTCCAGCAAAAAAAATTATAAAAGAAAGCGCTAGTGTCCCCATTGTTTCTGCACGACCATGTCCCCATGGATGAGACTTATCTGAAGGACGAGCAATAATTTTACCTACCACTAGCGTCATACAAGCTATAATAACATCGGTTGTAGTATCAATGCCATCACCCATAACAGATAGAGTATTACTTGTAAATCCTACGAATAACTTTACAACAGCTAAAAGTAAATTTCCTATCAAGGCAATATAACCAGCTTTTGCTATGAGTTTTTGTCGCTCATCGGTTGTCAATGTATTTTTATTCATACTTTAAAATAGCTCTATGATTTTTTTAATATACGGATCTAGCGCATAAAAAATGGGAATCAAAAAAACTGAAATGAGAAAATTTGCAGTTTTTATTTTTTTTATTTCTAGTAAGTTTATGCCCACCATAATGATTAAGCACCCGCCCATTGCTGTAATTTCTGAAAGCATCACGTCGCTCACAAAAGGTGCAACAAAGGTTGAACCTAAAGTTAAAATGCTTTGATATAGGAAAATGGTTATGATAGAAAATGCAGTACCAATTCCCAATGCTGCAGTAAAAACAATAGCCATAAATCCATCCAACACAGACTTAGTAAAAATTATTGTATAATCACTTTCTATGCCAGCCTTAAATGAACCAACTATACTCATAGCTCCAACACAAAATAAAACTGAAGCATTTAAAAATGCGTGTGCAAAATTTGATGACTTATTTTCAGAAGTAGTTATCGTGTTCTTTTTTTGCTTTGTCAGTACGTTTTCTAAAAATTCACCAAAAGCGAGTATCTTACCATCAATATCCCAAAATGTTCCCAATAAACCACCAATAATTGCGGCAAGGGTGAGATAAATTATATTTTGATATTCAAACGCCATTTCAAGACCCAAAACAGAACACACTATTCCAGAAGCAATCATTACTGCAGCATTAAATGAATGTGTTATTTTTTTTGAGAACAAAAGCCCTATAATTGAGCCGAATAAAACGGCTAAACAGTTTACTAAAACAGCAAGCATGATTTTCCTTTCAAAGTAATTTACTTTTTATTCGAATAGTTGTATCATTATAGTGTAAAAATATATTAGTATCAAGCATTGTTACGATTTCTACTGTTTTCTATGATACCATATACTTGTTATAGACTTTATAAAGGAATACACATGAAAAATATCTTAAAAAATAGTATGGTTTTTGCCCTACTTCTTTTTTCCTCTTTGCATCTTTTTTCTCAAAAAACTTCAGTTGAAAGCGTGTACCATTACACACTAGAAAATGGCCTTGAGCTTTTTATAGCCGAAAACAGTAATGTTCCCCTAACCTACATTGAACTTGCCGTAAAAGGTGGCGGTATTTCGCAAACAGAAGAAACAGTAGGATTATTTCATTTGTACGAGCATATGATTTTTAAGGGAAACACAAAGTTCCCAACTGCAGCTGCAGTGCAAAAAGCAATTAACGATATGGGTGTGCCCTCTTGGAATGGTTCAACGGGTAGTGAATATGTAAATTACTTTTTTACTGTACCATCAGATTTAACGTATGATGGATTAGAGTTTTGGTCGTATGCCGTTAGAGAACCACTACTGGACGAAAAAGAATTTGAAAATGAAAAAAAAGTTGTAGTAGCTGAACTTGAAGGCGGATTCTCTGACCCGAACCGTATTCTTTATAGTGCCTTGTATAAAAATGCATTTCCCGAAACGCCGTGGCAATTTGACCCTGGTGGAACTGTTGAAAGGGTACAAAATGCTAGCCTTGATGCACTCATTGACATGAAAAATACGTACTATATTCCAAATAACACGGCCCTTTTTGTGGGCGGTGATGTGAACCACAGGGAAGTGTACACAATGGTCAAGGATATATACGGTGATTGGAAGCGAGGAGAAGATCCTTGGGAAAACAAAGATTATCTAGTTGACAATACTCCATTTGAGGAACAAGTGTACTTTGTGCACCCGAATGAACAAATTTCGCCTTCAATAGCACAAATTACAGTAAGCTATAGAGGACCTGATGCAGAGCTAGATAAAGAATCAACATATACAGCAGACGTTTTTTTGACTACAGCTCAGGACCCTGGAGCCCCACTTATAAATACTATAACCGATATTGAAGAGCTTGGCATTCCAACCTACGATTATTTTGCCGTGGGATTTACAACACAGCGTCACGGAAGTTTTATACGATTTAATACAGCGATGGTTTCACCAGAAGAAAACCTAGTAGATAGAGTAATGTTATTATCACACACAATACAAAATGATATTGTACAAAATATTGTATCCGATTCAAACTATTTTTCAAAGGAACAATATGAAAATGCTAAAAGGCGTATGAGAGATTCACAACTATTTGAAACGCAAACAGCGCAAGGTCTTTTAAGCACCATCAGATTTTTTTGGACTGCAACCGATTCAGAGTACTATTTTACCTATTTGGACAATTTGGATGATGTAAGCGCACAAGATGTATCTACTTTGTTAGATGAATATATTTTAGGAAAGAATTCCTTTATTTCAGTATCAATAAACCCTAAAGTATATGAGACACAAAAAGCAGACTTTGAAAATGCAGGATTTATAACTATAACAGACGAAAACGCCTTTTGGTGGAAAGTAGGTTACTGAAAAAGTCTGTAACTTTTTCAGTAACCTGTCGAGTTTGCAACAAATATTGTAAAGATTAGTTCATTTGTTGCAAACATCGCATTTAAATTAGAGTAGGCACTGAAAAACTGAAGTTTTGCAGTGCCTAGTTAAAAAGGATTTATCATGAAAAAACTAGTATTACTTTGTATTGTAGCACTACTATTTGCAAGCTGCCAATCAATACCACAAAACAATAGCAGTAATTTTGAATATTACGAACTAGAAAACGGTATTCCGCTCATAGTATATAAAACGGACTCAAGCAAAATTGTCTCTTTACAAATAAACGTTCATGGAGGAACAGCCTTTCTCGAACCTGAGTATTCAGGACTGGAATCTGCCCTCTTTAACATGATGACAATGGGAAGCGAATTATATACGCCTGACATGATACGTAGCTCTTTATACTCTACACAAGGTAGCATATATGCATCATCTAATCAACTTGGAAGCACCCTTGGCTTAGTCAGTATAGACTATTATTTTGATGATCTTTTATCGATCTTTATCGATGGTTTTTTGAATCCTTCCTTTCCAGAAGATGAATACACTACCTATATGACATCAACAGCTCAAGGATTACAGTATCGCATGCAAAATCCAAACAACTTACTCACAGAAAATATTGTGCTCGAGCGATATAAAAATCATCCCTATGAAACATCGTCAAGAGTAACAAATGAATCTATTAATAATATTACAATAGAAGCTATGAAAGAGCATCTACAGGTGGTTCACAATGCAGAGCGGCTTACAATAACAGCTGTAGGTAATTTTTCAGGAAGAGATTTAGTATCAAAACTAAATGATACAATTGGAAGTTTACAGACTAATTCTTTTTCACCAATTGATGTACCTTTGCTCATTCATGGTGGTGAGCCAATAATACAAGGCGTGCAAGGTGCTCAAGGTTCAGGATATGTTGCATACACCGTTTCTGCACCAGTTCCTGGTAGCGAAGAAGAAATGGCTAATGCAATTGCAACTGACATATACAGTGAATTACTGTTTAATTTGGTTAGAGAACACTATGGCTCAACATATTCAATTGGAGCAACCTATGTATACTCAAAAGCGCCATATAATATGGTTAGAGCATACCAAGTATCGGATTTAGAAAATATTTCTACTTACATTCTTGAAGCAGAAAATTTATTAAAAGAAGACAAACTCATATCAGGCAAAGATGAAGATGGGGAGTTTACTTACAGCACTATCGAAGAGAGACTTGAAGGATATAAAAATACTTTGATTAACTCACAGTACTACTCATCACAAACAAATTCAGCAGTAGCGGCTCAGATTTCAACATCACTATTATTGTATAATAATGCAGAAGCTCACTTAGATTTTACCGAAAGAGTTCGAAAGGTAAGTGCAGAAGATGTTAAACGTGTCTTTAATGACTATTGGGTAGAAGGTGAAAAGCAATGGTTTGCGGTAACAGGAATTGGTGAAGAAAGGAGGTTTTTAATTAATAATTAATATGTAATAATTAACATTAATCACTGGTGATTATAAAAACTGTTTCATCCACAACGAGTAGCTTTTGGATGGAAAAATGCTCTTTATGCCACCGAATTTTAGTTATTTTCACAACGTTTTATCGTTATATTAATTATTAATTGTTACTTATTAATTAGATTTGTTGACTTTTTTATAAATAACTACTAAAATTATGCTATGAAAACAATACAAAATACATCTTCTTATAAAGGGCGATCACTACTAAACTGGCTCGATTGGTCCCCAAAAGAAATTGAAGAACTACTCGATTTATCAATCGAAGTAAAAAAGCAATCGCGCGAAGGCCAACTCAACGAACGATTTAAGGGCAAAACTATTGCTCTACTATTTGAAAAACGTTCTACTCGAACGAGATGTGCTTTTGAAACAGCTTTTGGAGAAGAAGGCGGTCACCCTGTATTTTTATCTAATCAAGATATTCAACTTGGGGCAAAAGAATCTATAGAACATACCGCAAAAGTATTGGGTAGGATGTTTTCGGCAATTCAATTTAGAGGTTTTTCACAAAATCATGTAGAATTATTGGCTAAGCATTCAGGAGTTCCAGTTTATAACGGGTTAACCGATGAATATCACCCTACTCAAGCACTCGCAGACGTTATGACCTTAAAAGAGTGCTTTGGGCACGTAAAAGGCTTAACGATTGCATATTGTGGTGATGGACGTAATAATGTTGCTACTTCTCTTATGATTATTTGTGCAAAACTGGGAATACATGTTACAGTTATTAGCCCAAAAGAACTTTTTCCAAATGATGCAATTGTAAATACTTGCAAAGAATTTTCTAAAGATTCTGGTTCAAATATTCAAATATCAAGTGACATTGCACTTGTAAAAAATGCGGATTGCCTGTATACTGATGTATGGGTGTCTATGGGTGAGGAATCACTTAAAGAAAGCCGAAAAAAAATGCTTTTTCCTTATCAGGTTAATGCGGATTTGATGAACAAAACTGAAAAATCTGCATCAATCTTTTTACATTGCTTACCAGCTGTAGTAGGAGAAGAAGTTACAGAGGAAGTTATTGAGGGAGCACAAAGCAAAGTGTGGGATCAAGCTGAGAATAGAAAGCATACAATAAAAGCAATTATGCTTGCAACAATATAAAATACTCTAGAACTGCATGATTTGTGCCGATTATTAAAATATAGAAAATATGTTTATTGCGTTTTCCAGGAGGATTACATGAAAAAACTGATTATTTCAGTAACACTATTACTTTTGCTCACCGCAGCAGCATTTGCTCAAGTTGGACCGGAAGACAAATCGGTTACCTATGAAACTGTACAGATTTATAAAGTGTATGAGCACCCAGATGCTTATGTTGTTATGTATTATACAAAAGGTGTAGAACTTGGACAAGTTACTCTTCCTACAGAGTGGTTTAGACCTGGTAATGAAAAAGGTGTCATAAGAGTTTTAGAAACAAGTGATTTTGCACCCTATCTATTACTTCAGTACACTGAAGGAACCTTTTCTAAAGTAATTTTAACTATGCCTGCTGATAAAAACAATGTGTCTTGGGGAACTATGGACAAAGCAGTTGATGTTGATTCAGGTGGAATGGGCGACACACTAATTCTGGAATAAACATTGTTTAATATACAAATCATCCAAAGTGCATTAAGAAGACATTCTGAAATGCACGGGTGGATGTTCACTAATTTTTCTCATCGTGATTCACTTACAGATTCTCTTCTCTACTTAGATAAAAATACTATCTCTACGCGACGATGGTTATATGTGGTTCCAAAGGATGGAACGCCATTAAAAATCTCTCATGCTATTGAAAGTTCAATGCTTGAAACACTTCCAGGAGAGACCATCCTCTATTCTGGTAAAGCTGAGTTAAAAGACATATTAAAAAAATATGCAAACAGCACCTTTGCCATTTTAGCTGACCCAGATATTTCAGTTGTTTCTACGGTTGATGCAGGATTTGTGAGCACTTTGCATGATTGTAATATTCGCACTGTAAGTGCCGCACCATTAATTCAAATTACTAAAGGTTTATTAACAAAAAGCGGCATAGCTAGCCATGAGAGAGCCGCTTCACTTTTGTATAAAATTGTTGAAGAAACGTGGGAGTATATTAGCTCAAAATATAAAGCAGAAGTAGATTTAAATGAATTTGAAGTATTAACTTTCATTCTAAATAAGTTTGATACATACTCACTTGTATACCATCATGATCCTATTGTTGCATTTGGTAAAAATGCAGGCGACCCACACTATACAGTGCCAAAAGAGAATTCAGCTATTGCTCAAAAAGGTGATATTATTCAATTAGATATTTTTGCCAAAGAGAAATTTGCAAACGATGATAGTGGAAACATTAGTCCTGAAGCGTCAGTCTATGCTGATATTTCTTGGGTTGGAATTTACGACACTGATATTCCAAAGCACTATGAAAATACATTTAACACATTATGTTCTGCAAGAGACATTGTATACTCTACGTTAAAGGCAAGTTCAGAAAATGGAACGTTATTATCTGTTACTGGAAGAGAGCTAGATCATAGCGTCAGAGAAATACTTATAAATGCTGGATTCAAAAACGATATTAAACACAGAACAGGACATGGTATTGATTCAGCATGTCATGGTTCTGGTGTAAACTTAGATTCAGTTGAATTTCCAGATAATCGGCACCTGCTGAATGGTTCTTGTTTTTCTGTAGAACCTGGCTTATATTTTGAAGATTTTGGAATGAGAACAGAAATTGATATATACATCCATGATGATAAACCAGTTATTTCAGGGATGAAGTTTAGTAATGGCAATTCATTGCCTATTCCCCAAACTGAGATATTAAAAATTAAATAAGTAAGGATACGTAATGATTACAATCACTGATAAACAATATTCTTTATTTGAAAATTTTATTAATACGCACGATAGCTTTATCGTTGCAGGACACAAGGAACCTGATGGAGATTGCATAGCAAGTTCGCTCGTTTTAAAAAGTATTATAAAAAAACTTGGTAAACCTTGCACCGTATTATCATCTGGACCATTTAAGCGAAGTGAATCAAAGCAGTACGAAGCTCTCTTTATGTCTACCTTTACACCTCTAAGCAATAATCCTAAGAAAATTGGCTTATTTATTGTTGATTGTTCAGAGCACCAACGCCTTGGAGAAGAAGTAGAAAAACAAGTTAAAATGTATGATTCATTTATAATAGATCACCATAAAACTGCACAAAGTACAGATAATTCCATTATAGTACCAACTTCTCCTTCTACAACATGCCTTATTCAGCAATTGTATGAACACAGTTTTGATGAAATAGATAAAGATGATGCATGTCTTTTATTTTTTGGACTTTCTACAGATACAGGATTTTTTAGATTTTTAGGAAAAGATAGTGAAGATGTATTTTTGTATGCTTCACGTTTGGTAAAAGCGGGCGCTAATCCACGCACTATTTCTGAGGACATTGAAAGTGGTAAACCATTTTTAACTAGGAAACTTTTATCAATTTGCCTTGATAGGGCTAAGCAGTATTTTGATGGAAAGCTTATCATTACATATGAAACAATGGAAGACACCTACAAATATGGTAAAGAAGGTAGAGATAACGACTCTTTATACCAATTACTCCTTTCAACAGACAAGGTGCAAGCAGTTGTATTTTTACGCCAAGAAACGGAGAACCAATGTACTGCTGGATTTAGGTCAAAAGGAAACATTGATGTGAGTATGATAGCATCTAAGTTTGGTGGAGGTGGCCATAAAAATGCTTCAGGATTAAGTACACAAGAAAAAATTGCTACATTTATTCCAAGAATTTTAGATGAATTTAAAGATTTTATTTAAACTTTTTTTACAATTATTTTAATATTTAAATAAAATAAAGTTTAGAAACACATTTTATTTAAATAAACTTACAAAGAAAAAGGCTAACTTTTTATGTTATAAAAAGTTAGCTTTTTTTTATTTTACATTATTATTGGCATAGTAATTGCTTGGCAAACTATACAGGAAAGAGGAAGAAAAATATCCATGTAGTTGTCTTATTTTAGCTTTAATGGAAGACCATTAAGGCTGCGTGTTCGCGCATTAACGCGCACTACACACGCAAAATTGTGAGGAGAGTTTTATGAGAAGTGTAGTCAATGATGTTTACCAAGAATTGAGTAAGGGGTGCATTTGTGTAAGCGATGCAAGTAAGAAAATAATTGAGTGTATATTTCGAGCGCCCCATAAATTTGGTTTATCGCACATGGAAGAAGACGAAAAAAGTGAGTTTCTTTTATTTATATTTACTCACCTAGAAAAAATTATAGATAATTATACCGAAACGCTATCATCGTTTTCTACTTACTTAACCAATGTAATAGTGAATTTGCGAAAGTCATGGTATAGAGAGTATTATCATTCTATTGCTCGGCATAAAACGGTAAAATATTTTTTAGAAAAAGAAAAATCCTACTTTGCTAGCGATATCGAAGAAAAATATGAGCTTGAAAGAGAGTATAATAATGATAGAGAAGCATATACTAGTGTTGAAGTATATTCACTATTGGTATTAGCATTAAAGTCTTGTTATTATTTAACACCTTCTCATATATCAATACTATCAAAAAAAACTGGCTTTTCTGAGGAAACCTTATATGCTCTAAAGGAGGAACTTGATAGCAAATTAACAAAAAAAATTGAAAAACATAGTTTGGAAAGTGAGAAAATTAACGGAATGTATATAAAAAAGAATAGTTGTCAATTAGAACTAATGTGCATTGATCAAAATAGTACAATAGCAAAAAGATTAGAACAAAAGCAAATGTTTTACACAAAAACCTGGAAAAATCATATAAGCAAGTTACGAAATTTCTCTCCTGTAAAGCCTTCAAACAAACAAATTGGAGAAGTATTGCATATCCAAGAACACCTCGTTATGAGGCTGTTAGGAGAAGTAAAGAAGCTAGAAAAAAAAGCCTATTCTATGTAATAATTACCTGTATATGTATGGAGTAAATATATAATACATGGTATAATTACGTATGGAATTATATTTAGCAACTGGAAATTTACACAAAAAAGAAGAAATGTCTAAGCTTTGTTCGGATTTTTTTATTAAAATCCCAAAGGATGATGGAATTGACTTTGACCCAGAAGAAACTGGAACAAGTTTTATAGAAAACTCACTCATTAAGGCTAAGGCTTTATGGGAAATTGTACAAAAGCCCGTACTAGCTGATGATTCTGGTATTTGCGTTGATATCTTAGACGGTTTACCTGGTATATATTCCGCTCGCTACGAAGGCAAAGATTTTCTAAAGGGTGGTAGAAATGGTTTAACACCTATTTCGCAACAGGAGAAAAATGCTTTACTTTTAGATCATGTAAATTACATAGCCTCTAAAAGCGCAAATCCAAGTCGAAGCTGCCACTATGTATGCGCTATGGTACTGTACTACGGAGATGACAAATTTATTTGTGTACAAGAAACCATGGATGGTATGTTAGTAGATAGTATAGATGATGCGTGTGGTAACGGTGGTTTTGGCTACGATCCAATAGTGTACCTTTTGGGAACTACTAAAACCATTGCAGAACTTACTGAAGAAGAAAAAAACACTATTTCTCACAGAGGAAAAGCTACACGCAAAATACTTACTTTTTTAAGAGAATCTGTAGCATAATATGGCAATAGTACGAAATTTACATAAGGAAGCAAGCAAGTATTTTATTTTTACTGAGAGAATGATTTTAGTAAAAACAGGAACATTGGAAGTTGCTACAAATGATGCATTTTTATACTTAAAAAGCAAAAAGGCTTTTTCTACGTGGATATATGAAGATTCTTTTGACTATATTGCATGTTTTTTAGAAGATGAAAAATCTCTTCCTCAAGGCTTTGAACTTGTGCTTTTAGTTAATTTATTTGCACTATATAATGATTTATCATTGCTAGCCGCAAGAGCTCGTTCATTAGCATTGTGGGTAAAAAGTATGAACTATTGCTCAGCGTGTGGCGGAAAACTTGCTGATGCAAAAGATGAAACGGCTGTTGATTGCCCTATATGTTCAACACGACGCTACCCTAGTTTTAGTCCTGCCATTATTGTTTTAGTAACAAAGGGTGATAAAATTTTACTTGCAAGACACGCACACAGGGCAACTAACGTATACACATGCTTGGCTGGGTATGTTGAGCAAGGTGAAACTCTAGAAGAGTGTGTAGTACGTGAAGTGTTTGAAGAAGTGTCACTTAAAGTAAAAAATGTGAAGTATATAAAAAGCCAGCCGTGGCCTTTTCCGAACCAACTTATGTTTGGATACACTTGCGAGTGGGAATCGGGTGAAATAGATATTGATACCGAAGAATTAGCAGAAGCTGATTGGTATACTAAAGATAATTTACCCGATATTCCAAATCACGGAACAATAGCGCGATACTTAATTACATCCTCGTTCGATTAAGCGATTATTTTTCCCCGAAAAAGGCATATGTATTTTTGCCTTTTTCCTTAGCCACATATAGGGCCTCATCTGCAAGCTTATATAAACCTGTATAATCATTTGCCTGAGATGGGAACAAAGCAATCCCCACACTAGCTGAAATATGGCCAAGTGTTGAATCTTTTTTTTCAAATGTTTTATAAAAGGCATGACATATTTCAGTTGCTTTTACTCGAACAGCATTTTCATTTATGATATTTTTCATAAACACCATAAATTCATCACCCCCAATTCGACCAACTACATCGTCATTTCTAAAAAGAGAGTGCAAACTGCTCGAGACTTCAATTAAAAGCTCATCGCCAAAAATATGCCCTCTCTCGTCATTTGCTGACTTAAAATTATCAATATCTATAAGAAAAAGAGCACATACGTTTCCACTAGTTTGAGAGTGAATATATTCATCTATTAAATTGCCTGTTACTTCTTTATTGAATAACTTTGTAAGGGGATCATGATCAGCTTTTTCCTGTAGTTCATTACGTTTTTTTTCATTTTTGAGCATTTGTTCCTGTAGTTCCAATGTTTTATCTTTGTAACCAAGCAACTTTCCAGTTTGAATAGAAAAAAACAATACAACGTAAAGACCTATCAGTACTGCAATGGGCATTAATATTTGCATCGTTCGTAAAACTGGAAAATCTGCATCGATAGAAAAAATATTTGCATTTACTAACATAAGTATGTTAAATACACTTATCCAAACAATCATAAAATATAACTGAACATTGTGATTATTTATAATTTTTATTTCTATCGATGGAATCAACTTGCGCACAACAGCTATTGCAGATCCACCAACAAGTGCAATTAAAATTATGGTGTGAAGCATGGAAACAGTAGAATAGGTAATAGCAAAAAGGGTTTTATCTGAGATAATTGCATTTAACGACATAATTATTGAACTTAAAGTCATAAAGTGCAGCATGTATGCGGAAACAAAAAATAGCTTATTTAAATACCGTCCTTTATAAAAAAACAGGAAATTGAGACTAAGTAATGTAAAAAAAACCAAATAACTAATCATTAAGGGAAGCCATAAGGTGTTTATAAAAAACACCGAAACTAGAGCTCCATTTATAATGCTTACTATTAGGCGAGTTACAGTGTTAAATATAGACTTTTCCAAAACAGAATCTGAAAACATAAATATTTGATAAAAATAAAATGAGTAAGCTATGTATGTAAAAAAGCCTAGTATGCTTTCATTATAAAAAAACTGCATTTTCCCTCTATATCAAAAAATTATGCTTTAAATTGTGCAAGGTCTGAAAAGTTTAAAGTAGCAAAGTAATCTTCTACAGTTTCTTTGCGCCGAATTTGTACAACAGTACCATCTGTACGTAGTAGTAATTCACCACATCGAAGTTTTGCATTGTAGTTAAAGCCCATAGCTCTACCGTGAGCACCTGCATCATGAATGATTAAAAGATCTCCAAGATCAATTTTTGGTAGAGGGCGCTGCACTGCAAACTTATCGCAGTTTTCGCATAGAGAGCCTACAATGTCGTATATTTCGCTTTCTTTGTCTGTTTCTTTACCTGATACAGTAATTTCATGATATGCGCCATACATACCAGGTCTCATTAAATCTGCCATACAAGCGTCTACACCAATGTATTCACGGTAAATGTGTTTTTCATGAATTGCGCGAGTGATAAGATATCCGTAAGGGCCTGTAATTACACGTGCACATTCCATAAAGAACTTTATATGTTTTCCGTTTGTATCGTTTACATCTTTTGAAATTTCGCCGTTAAAACAAGGATTATTTACAATGTGCTTATCGTATGCTTCTCTTACACCTTTTGCAACATAATCGTAATCAACAGCTTTTTGGTCTCTTCTGTATGGAATACCAATACCGCCACCCATATTAATAAACTCTAATGTAATATCGTATTTTACTTTTAATTCAACTGCAATTTCATATAAAAGTGCAGCAGTTTCTATAAAGTAGTCGTTTTCAAGTTCATTAGAAGCTACCATTGTGTGAAGTCCAAAGCGAGTAGCCCCAAGCTCTTTTGCCTTACCATACGCTTCAATAATTTGAACGTGTGTTAAGCCATATTTAGCTTCTTCAGGCTTTCCAATAATAGCGTTCCCTTCTTTAAGAGGGCCTGGATTGTATCTAAAGCTAATAAGGTCTGGAAAACCACCAAGAGACTTCTGTAAGTAGTCAATATGAGTAATATCATCCAAATTGATTACTGCGCCTTGCATATTTGCATATTGATATTCGCTTGCAGGTGTTTCGTTTGAAGTGAACATAATATCTTCACCGGTAATACCTGCTCTTTCGCAAAGAATAACTTCTGGTAAACTTGAACAGTCCCCACCAAAGCCTTCATCTGCAAGTACTTTTAAGATAAATGGATTAGGAAGCCCCTTTACCGCAAAGTACTCTTTAAATCCAGGTAAAATGCTAAAAGCCTTTTTTAAGTTTTGTGCATTTTCTCTAATTGCTTTTTCATCGTAAAGATAAAAAGGCGTTGGATATTTTTCAGCAATTTTTTCTAATTCTGCTTTTTGTAATGGTATATTTTTTGACATGTTTCCTTCCTATTCAAAGAATCCTTTTGCTTTCAATAATTCCGCATTCAATACACCACCAAGGGCTGCCCCTCGTTTCGTATTGTGGCTTAAACCTACAAAACGAATGTCAAATACTGGACATTTTCTGAGTCTTCCTACTACAACTGCCATACCTTTGTCAGTATCTCGGTCTCTTGAAGGTTGTGGACGGTTGTCTTCATGGCGAATATGAATTGGTTTAATTGGTGCTGATGGCAAATTGAGTTCTTGTGGAACTGATGTAAAGTTTGCCCAGATTTTTTCAATTTCTTCTAAGCTTGGTTTTTTGTCTTCCGGTAAGTCAAACTCTAAGCTAACACAAGCAGTGTGACCATCAATTACCGGAACACGGTTACAGTGTGCCGCTACTTTTGGGCTCTCTACAGCTTCAATTTTAGCGCCATTAACTTTTCCAAAAATCTTTAATATTTCAGTTTCTGTTTTTTCTTCTTCACCGCCAATGTATGGCACAATGTTGTCAATCATATCAAATGATGAAACACCTGGATAACCTGCACCACTTACGGCTTGTAATGTTGAAACAATAATGCGTTTTACAGGATATCCTGCTTGTTGTAATGCGTAAATTGGGGTTGTATATGATTGTAGCGAACAGTTTGGTTTTACTGCAATAAAGCCTTTGTTCCAACTGCGATTTTTTTGTTGTTCTGCAATAACATCTGTGTGGTCTGCATTAATTTCTGGAATAAGCATTGGAACATCATCTGTCCAGCGGTTTGCGCTAGCATTAGACACAACTGGAATGTCTGCAGCGGCATAGGCAGCTTCTAAAGCTTTAATGCTGTCTTTATCCATTTCTAGGGCAGAAAAAACAAAACGGCACTTCCCTTTTGCAGCTTCCACATCGCTTGCATCCACTACATTCAAGTTTTTTACACTTTCTGGAATGTCGCTTCCAATTAACCATCTGCCTTTTACAGCTTCTGCAAAGGTTTTACCTGCAGATCTAGGACTTGCCGCAACGTATGTAACTTCAAACCACGGATGGTTTTCTAGTGAACTAATATATCTTTGTCCTACCATACCGGTAGCACCCAAAACCCCAACTTGTATCTTTTCCATTTTATTCTCCAAATATTCATTATTCATTATTAATTATTAATTAAATCCCACACTCTTTCAATGCGGCTTCAATTATCTTTTTTGCACTGTCGCAAGCTTCAACTACTGGAAGTCTTACGCCGCCTGCAGGTAGGCCTTTAACATTCATTGCATGCTTAATTGAAGATGGATTTCCATCAACAAAGGCTGCTCTAAAAATTGGCATTAAGCGATAATGAAGCTCACGAGCCTTTTCGTAATTTCCATCCAAAGCCAATTTTGTAAGCTCTGTCATAAGATCTGGAATAAGGTTTGACACAACAGAAATTATACCATCCCCACCAGCAGCAATGAGCGGAAGTGTCATTGAGTCATCACCCGATAGCACTGCAAAGTCAGGTTTTTTAAGTGCAACTTGATGAACAACATCCATCATTTGGTTAATGTCGCCAGATGCTTCTTTTACACCTGCAATGTTTGGAAGCTCTGCAATGCGAACCATTGTTGAGGTTGTGATATTTTTACCCGTTCTTCCTGCAATGTTGTATACAATAATTGGAATACCAACCTTGCTAACAGCTTCAAAGTGTCTATAGATTCCTTCATCTGAAGGCTTATTATAATATGGGGTAACAACGAGTGCATAATCGGCACCCCACTTTTTTGCTCTTTCACAATAATGAACAGCGTCTGCAGTGTCGTTACTTCCGGCTCCCAAAATAATGGGAACCTTACGTTTGGAATTTAGTTTATATTTTTCTACTTCTTCAAATACTATTGAAATAATTTTTTCTTCTTCGTCGGCTTCTTTAAGAGTCGGTGTTTCACCTGTGGTTCCGAGTGGAACCAATCCATCAATTCCCTTTTCTAATTGAATTTGAACTAATTTTCTAAATCCATCATAGTCAACCGACCCATCATTGTTCATGGGCGTAACGAGTGCTGTAAAAGCACCTTGTAACTTTGCCATAATTTCTCCTATAAAATATAAACTAGAGAAGATTATGACAGAAAAAGGGAAAAAATTCAAGGGGTTGTAATGTATTTTTATGCATTTTATATGTATTTTTATGCAGATATATTTTTGTTTTTTTTGCATCTACCACCAAGATTGGTCATTTTTAAACCACAGATTACACAGATTTATGGGATTTTTATTTTTGCGTATACCACACGAAACAATCTTAACTTGACATAAAAGCATCTAGTTATTAATATATACAAATAGTGGAGTTATGTATGTGTAAAAAAGTATTTGTCTTGATTGGTATGTTATGTGTGAGTGTTTATGTTTATGCCCAACAAACGGGACCTGTTAATAACGATGATATTATAATTGATTCGTCTAAGTGGCAAGGAGAAACGGAAGTTTTACTTGGTGATTATGCTATAAACAATGGAAATATTAGTGTCACAGAAATTAATGGTAATAATTTTTCAGCTATTAGAGGTAACAACACTGTAAACAATGGAGACATTCTTGTTACATTTAGAAATAATAGTCCAAATTTTTTTTATGGTATATGGGGTGATAACATAGTAAACAATGGTAGCATAAGTATATTTGGAGGCTCAAATAGTCTTTATGCACTTTATGGTCATAATATCACAAATAATGGGGATATTTATATAGAATCTGCGAATAATGTTTTAGCTTTGTATGGTTCTGGGAATATAATAAACACAGGTAACATTACTGTATTAAATCCAAGCATTGATAGTGCTAGAACACAGGATCTTATTTATTTTTATTCTAGTAATGCAGAAAAATCAACAATAGCAAATTATGGTAACTTAACATTAATTTCTGGTGATGTTGGTATTTATGTACGAGACGATTCTTTAGGTATTGAACTTTATAATTATGGGGGCATAAATCTATTTGACAGTCCTTACGGAATTCTTATTAATGCTTCAAAAAATGCTTATATTCAGAATGCCGGCTTAATAACAATTTCGCATGATACAGAAGCAGTAGCAATCAGAACTAGGGCACAGCGTAATGAAATTATAAATACTGGTGAAATTTTTGTTACTTCACCCAGTGACAACTCATATCACTATGCAAGAGGAATAGAAATTGATTCTTCAACTTCAGCTACAATTAGTAACTATGGTATAATCAATGTATCGTCGCCAAGGTCTGCTTTTGAAGTTTCTGGAAATAACTATACCATTAATGATTGGGCTACTACCTTAAGAGCATGGAGTCCAACAGACGCTGTTTTTTCAGGAAACAGTATCACTTTTGATAACTCTACATTGATTTTGAGACCAGGAAGTGAAGCAGACGGCTTTGAGCTTGGAAAGAGTTTTTCCATACAAGACATGGCTTATACGAGCGCTGGTGCAACACCTACTCTAAGCGGTAGCATAAAAGAAGTAAAAACTGAAGTGCCATTTCTTACAGCAACATTAACAGGTAATGACCCAAGTACTGCAAGCGTATCAGTAATAAGCAATATAAACGAAAATACTGTACCCGGTGCAATAAGCTCAGTTCAAACATTTACTATAGCAAAAAGCCAAGAAGCCAATATAGCAAAAGCAGTATATCAAACAAAACATAGCATGCAAAAACAGTGGAGCTTTGCCTTTAATCCATTTGTACTGTTTACTAATAACAACGGCTACGATTATAAAGGAACTGATTATGGTGCAACCTTTGCGGGTACCTATACTTTTAACAATGATTTTTCTTTGGGTGGGCACTTTGATGTTCGCGGAAGCAATAATTATGCAGATATTTTTGATATGTACACAATGAATACAAACATAGCACTTGGTGCACATGGTACATATTATATTATTCCTACATGGTATGTAAATGGTTTAGTATCTGGTTATATTTCGATAAGCAATAATGACTATGTATTAAACAACAATGAAAAATATACTACTGATTCAGACAATACTAGCGGTGGTGCAATTCTCACTTTAAATACAGGCTATGAATGGGAATTAGTAGAAAATCATAGTTTAACACCTGAATTGGGACTAAGCTATTTAAACATGAACACAGGCGCCTATGATATTCTATGGGATGAACCTTATAGCATGTATAATATGGAGTATGAAGCCGATTCACACAATGCCCTTTTTGCGAATATAAAACTACATTGGAAAAGTGAATGGAGCATTTACAATGAAGGCTCCCTAATGCTTCATGCAAATGTAGGACTTAATCAAAATATAGTGGGAAAGAAAATTAAAAATATGCTAACAACTTTAGGACAAGATTTTGTTACGAATAGCACTGTTGATACAACAAACTATACTGCAAACATAGCCTTAGAATTTTTTAGAGATGATTCGGGGATAAGTTTTGGTTACAATGGAGATTATTCAAAAAATCACACACATCATGAAGGAGATATTTCATTTAAGTTTAACTTGTAGTTAAGTCTACAACGTATAAAAAATATAATTTATTTATGTCGTAAAACAATCTTATTTTTAACATATTGTTATATGAATGTTATCCAGTAGAAATCCTATTAATCTAACAAAATTAAAAAATCGCGACAGGGACCTGTTTATCTCACTTTGCTTTACTACTTAGAGTAGGGAGCGTAAGCGAGCTACGTCGCTAAACTAAATAGTAGTTGAGTTTTGCTCTAATCTATATTCTTCAGTACTGCAAAACTCAGTCGCAAAATCACCCGTGGTGGATGATTTTACGAAAAAAGCCGGCGTACGTGCCGGCAGTTATAAAGTCTGTATTAGACTAAATCTAAAAGATTCCTGCAAAAGCAGGCGAAAGTTTTAACTATTGTGCCCCAAAGGGCTAAAATGTTTTGGTGGTTTTTCCATAGTATGGCCCCCTATTATATATAAACACTTTGTGACATTCATCACAAAAGTAAAAATCACATTTCATAAACGCTCAAACTTTAATTCTTGTAACACTTCTAACAAAGGAAAGCACTAAGGCCTATAAAAAAACCATTGTCATGTCTAAAATACAAGATACCTAAAGTCGCGTTTAAGAAACTAAGTTGTTACATAAATTAACAACTAACCTACTATAAGTATAACACAGTTTTTAAAAAAAGCAAGCATTTTTTTCAAAAAAAAGTTATTTTTTGTTAAAATCTCTTCCTAATGAAATGCTTGATGTTGCAAAGTTGTCAATATTCTTTGATTTTTCAAAAAAATGTGGAACCTTTTGTAACATTTTTTCCTTACAATAAAAATCATCATCTTTTGAAAGTGGAAACTCAACTGCTTGCTTTGTAATGGCTGCCTTATATGTTCCCATAATAATTTCAATTGACTTTCGACCCTCTTCACCAGTTATCATAAGTGGCTCTTTACCCATGATAGCTAACAAAAAATTTTTAATTTGTGCATCGTGTCCTTCAAGATCTAAAACAGGCAATCCATTATAATAATCTTCAATCATTGATTCGGTATCTTTATCATCTTCTGGAAATCCATTTTCTAGTGCTTTATATGCTCTAGGCTCAAAGGGAATAGATATTCTCCCTTTTTCACCTTGAAACACCATTTCTTGCTCTTCACCATGGCTCAAAATTGATACCGTAAAATTAGTAAGAGATGATTCATTTTCAAAAATTGCTACAGCGATATCTTCAACCTCAGAGTTAGAGTGTCCAAAGTTATTCATAATCGCTGTTACCTTTTTAGGCATTCCTAAAAACCATTGCATTAAGTCTATGTGGTGTACAGCGTGGCTTGTTAAACACCCACCACTTTCTGATTCCCAACGACCTCTCCACCAAATATCATAATAATTTTCACCTCTCCACCATAGAGAATTGACAGTGGTTTGCCTTATATGACCCACAACCTTTTCTTCAAGCATTTTTTTTATTTTCATCATGGGTGTCTTAAAACGATTTTGGCAAACAACCGAAAGAATTTTATTGTGCTCTTTAGCAGCTGTTATCATCAAGTCACATTCTTCAAGAGACGATGCCATTGGTTTTTCAACAAGTACATGCTTTTTTGCCTGTAATGCTTTAATTGTTGTTTCAGCATGTAAACTTGGAGGTAAACAAATTGAAACAATATCTATGGCATCATCTTGTAATACTTCTTCAAAGTCTGAAAAAACTTTTATATTATTAATATCCTTTGACTCAGCAAGTTGTGCGGCCTTATCGACAAATGAATCACATATTGCAACAACTTCACATAAGTCTTTATGAAGTTTATACGAATCAATATGTACAGCTGCAATTGCCCCTGCTCCAATTATTGCTACTCTTTGCTTATTATTCTCCATTGTTATCTCCCGCCTTTGTTATGGCTTTTGCGCTATTTTGTGCATTGATGGCAATTTCCATCGCATTAAATGCATCGAACTGTGTCATGGCTGTTTCAGTTCTATTTAAACAATCTAGAACGAGCTTACCAAAATAGGGAAAACCACACTTTCCTGATGCATTGTATTTCGTTTCTTCTTCATCAGTTACTAAAAATACATAATCGCCCTCTTTATCAGTTGCTACGTTTATATATTTTCGTATTTCAATATACCCTTTTGTACCAATAATTATGGTTCGACCATCTCCCCACGCACCGAGTCCTTTCGGGGTAAACCAATCAACTCTAAAATATCCACTAACACCATTATCACATTCTAAAACTACTTCACCAAAATCTTCAAAATGAGGATAGTCTTTATTGTTATAATTTCCAACTCTGGAAGAAACAATGTTTGCAGTTTTTGCTTTTGATAAATGTAAAATTTGCTCAACTTGGTGAGAACCTATGTCAGTAATAATTCCACCGTATTGTTCTTTATCAAAAAACCATGCAGGTCTATTATCTTTATCGATTCGGTGTGGCCCCATACCCATAATTTGTACTATAGAACCAATTTTGCCTTGGTCTATAAGTTCTTGTGCATATACTGAAGCCTCAACATGTAAACGCTCGCTATAATAAACCATAAATTTTTTATTTGTCTTTTCAACTGCGTTTTTTGCACTATTCAATTGTTCTAACGTTGTGCAAGCTGGCTTATCTACAAAGAAATCTTTG
Source organism: uncultured Treponemataceae bacterium (assembly GCA_964372135.1). Lineage (GTDB taxonomy): Bacteria > Spirochaetota > Spirochaetia > Treponematales > Treponemataceae > CAYJFX01. The sequence goes on from CAYJPS010000001.1 coordinate 71,511, forward strand.
CCACTATTCATTGATCTAATACCAATTTCAGCACGCTTATTCGGAATGCTTGCACATGCTATCATAGATATTTCAGTGTTGTTATACACTTCATCTTCACTTAAAGCAACTTTAACATCTGGAAATGATTCTAAGAATTTGTTAATTTTACTTGTGTCGTTGTCCCACACTACGGTAATTTCACCACCGGCTTCTGTTAAGCCATTACACATACCATATATATGTCCATGATCTAAACCTATAACACCTACTTTAAAATCACCTTTATTACAAACGGGCTTAGCCTTTCCTTTTGGAGCATAGTTTTGTCCGTCTTCTTTTTTTTGCATATCTGTACTCTACCTTAACCTAACAATGATGGCACAAAAGTTACAATAGATGGTACCAATATAATTAATAAAACTGCTACTAGAATAACACAAATAAAAGGAGTAATTGCTTTTACACTTTTTTCAAGTGGTAACTTTGCAACACCACAAGCAATAAACAAAAATGTTCCTACCGGTGGAGTCACTGCACCTATTTGCATAACAATAACCATTAATACACCAAAGTGTATTGGATCAAATCCCAATGTTGTTCCAATTGTTAAAACAGTTGTAGCGAACATAGCAATTAAAACTGTAGGATCCAAAAAAGCACCTAAAATGAGGAAAACAACTAATAAAAAAATCGCAACTAAAAAGGGTTCCTGGATTACATTAACAGCAAAATCAAAAATTTCATTTTGAAATCTCATTCTTACAAGAACATTTGATAATACACCTGCAGCTGAAATAGTCATCATAACAACTGATGTAGTTATAGCAGAAGATTTTAGTATTTGAGGAATATCTGAAGGTTTTAGTTTTTTGGAGATAAAGAACCCATACACAAGCCCGTATACAATTGCAAGTACTCCCGATTCAGTAGGGGTTACCCACCCAAAAACAATTCCGCAAAGAATTATTAATGGCATTATCAAAGCACCAATTGAACGAAAAAATGATTTTACCATATATATAAATGAAAACTTCTTCAACGGAAAATTATATCCGCGCTTTCTGTACATATACGAGTTTAAAACCATCATACCTAGACCAATAACAATGCCTGGTACAATTCCACCTAAAAACAATTTTGAAACAGGAACTTCCGTATAAAAAGCATACAATATCATTGCAATACTTGGTGGAATAATTGGGCTTAGCATTGAGGATCCTGCAGTAACTGCTACAGCATAATCTTTATCATACCCTTCTTTTTCCATTGCAGGTATTAACATACCTCCAATTGCGGATGCATCTGCAGCACCTGAACCTTGAATACCACCAAAAAGCATCGATGTTACAATATTAACGTGCCCTAGTCCGCCTTTAAATGATCCAACTATAGATCTTGCAAAATCGACAAGTTTATCAGTGATTTGCGACTTCATCATAATATTTCCAGCAATTATAAAGAAAGGAATGGCCATTAATGAAAATGAGTTTACACTACCAAACATTTTAATTATAACAGTGGGAAATGGGATTCCCATTGAAACAACAAAAATAATTCCTGTAATAATTGTTGACATAAAAATTGGAAAACCTGCAAAAATAAACACAAGCAACATAATAAATACTAAAAGTACTTCCAACATAATATTTCTCCTATTTTAACTCCCATAAAGGGTGTGTCATATACTATTAAACGTAGTATGCTTAATGCATACTAAAACAGTACCAATGCAATGATAGCTTACTACTTTGCAAAAGGATGCTCTGAATATATAAGTAAAAGTGTATATTCTAAAGCGAGATAAGCACATCCTACTGGTATGGCTGAATAAAACCATGACATAGAAATTGGTAGCGTTTGCAATGTACTTGCTGAAACACCAATCGAATGTATGATTCCATGATATATAATTAAAAGTAATGCGATGATTACAATAACTGTTGTACATTTTGTAAATATAAGAATTTGTTTAGGCTTTAAATATTTTTCTAAAAAATAACTAACATTTAAGTGTGCACCATGCTTTACACCAATACTGGCTGCAAGAAAAAATACCCATACACTAACCATTTTAATAATTTCATCTCCCCAAGAAAAAGCCCTAATGTTTTCAAAGGTAAAATATCGCAAAGTAATTTGCACAATACAAAGTAATACAGTAAAACCTAACATAGTAATTACTGAAAAACTACGAATTCTATCCAACATGGTATATATTTTTTTCAATTTAGTTTCCTTACGCAAGGGCAAGTGACCAATAAGTCAATTGCCCTTTAAAAGTTAATTAGTCAATTGACAACAATGTGTCAATAAAGCTATTCCAATCTTCACCTTTTGCTCTGTATTCATTAAGCATTGGCTCACAAGCTTCAATCCATTTTTCAAGATCTTCAACTTCATGAACTGTTACACCTTCTTCTTTCATAATTTCAAGTGCTTTAGCATGATCTGCTGTATCAATTTCAGTTTGGTACGCAGCAGCTTCTTCAGCAGCTTCATCTACAATTGCTTGTAAGTCAGCAGGAAGAGAGTTATACCAATCAGCATTAAAGAAATAGTAAACACAAGCAATAATGTGTCCTGATAAAGTTAGATTTTTTGCATTATCATGGAACTTCATTGAGTTAATTGAACTTGGAGCAGATTCCATTCCTTCAATAACACCAGTTTGTAATGCTGAGTAGATTTCACTCCAGTCCATAGTTGTAGCTGCAGCACCTAATGATTCAAACATATCAACATATACAGCATTTGGACCTCTCATTTTCATGTTTTCAAGGTCATCAATGTTTTTTACAGGTTCTTTTGTTAATAAGAAGCGAATACCTTGTGATTGTCCAGCACGAGCAATAAATCCGTGTGGCTCAACTCTTTCAGATACTTCACCTTCTGCGCCTTTTAAAACTCTTAAATAATGTTCATTGCTATCAAATAAGAATGGGAACTCAAACATCATAAGTTCGGGTACATATGCACCAGGTCCTGTACCAGGAGCAGCTACAACCATTTCCAAAGCTCCAACTTTTGCCATTTCTACTTGTTCTGCTTGTGTACCAAGTTCTGAACCAAAGTTAGCAACCGCTTCAATACGACCATCGCTTTTTTCATTTACGAGATCTACAAACATTTGTAAACCTCTACCAATTGTACTGGTTGCAGCTGTATTTGTAGATGTACGTAATTCATACACCTTGTCTTCACTGCTTCCACCGCCAAATGCGGTACCAATAACTGCAATGCTAATGCATGCTGCAATAAGAAGTTTTTTCATATCCTTCTCCTTTTAGTGCGTCCTATAAGACGCTATTTTTGGGAATAATCAAATAAAAAATTAAGCAACGCTCATTTTTTATAGCCGACACAGTATACATATGTCAATTCCCGTGTTTGTATGTAATAGCAAAAACCATTGCTATATTCCCAGTTTTCGAACTGAACTTCCGTCATAAAATGTACAGTCAACAATTTCTCTAACTATTTCATTTTCAGTTCCTTTTATTTGTTTGAATAAAAGTTCCGCGCTTTTTTTTCCAATTGTAGTTCCATTCAAATCAACACAACAATAATCATTGTGTCCAGTTTGTGCCCACCGTGGATGCCCTAAAATAACAACTGAAATAGCATCAATTTTTTTTGAGGATACTAAGTAATCAATACCTCCAGCGGCTTGTATGTTGTTTCCAAAAACAATTCCAGTAATATCAGGGTGCGCATTTAATGCACTTTTCGTAAGTTCAACACCACATTCATAACTTAAGGCTCCTAAAATAACTGGATAATCACTTAAACCGGCCTTATTCATTGTAGCTTCAAATGATTGCAAACGTTCCTCTAAACCGCCATACTGAACATCCCAACCTATGTATGCAATATTTGTATGATTGTTATCAAGTAACTTTTGTACAGAAATTTCAATACCTTTATAATTCTGTGTTAAAATTGAACTACAATCCAAAACGCTTATATCTCTATCTGCTATAACCAATGGTACACCAAATTTTACTAAACTACTAATATTTTCAGCACCTCTCTCACTTGGTACAATTATGTAACCATCAACTCTTTGGCGCTCCATTTTTTCAATTATCTCTTTTTCTCGAATATGGTTGTCGAACGTATTGCATATTGAAAGAATGTAACCATGTTTATCTGATACCTTTTCAATTTCTAAAACCATCTCGGTAAAAAATTGATTTTGAAATTGCGGTATTAACACTGCAATAATATTTGTGTGTTTACCTTTTAAAGTTGAAGCAGCATTACTTTTTACATAATTTAATTCTTTAGCAGCCCTTTCAACTTTTTCACGCATCTTTACGCTAATATAGCGATTCTTAGCGCCATTTAACACATACGAAACAGTTGCAGGTGTTACTCCAGCGTGTGAGGCGACGTCTTTTAATGTTGCATACTTTCTTACTTTCATAATTCTTGGAAATAGGCAAACGTTTGCCTATTTCCAAGAATTATATCACAGGTATTTTGATAAAGCAAGTTTTATTTTTAAGAAAAATTAAAAAAAGTATAAAAATTTTAATAAATCACTTGAACAGAACGGCAAAATACGGCATAATCACGGTTCTAGGAGAAAACCATGACAAAAAGAATTATACATGCAGACAATAGTGATTTTTTTAGAAAGCTTGTAAAGACTTTTTTATCAGAAGAAGGCTTTGTTACAGAAAACACTGACTCTGGAGCAGATACGTTAGCATATGTTGAAAATGGAAGCGCTGAAGCCATAATAATGGGAATGGCGTTAAAAGATATGAACTCTGAAGAGCTAATAAAAAGAATTTTATTAAACCCTAAAAAGATTCCTGCTATAATACTAACATCAAATGATGATGAATTAGAAAAGCAAAAGTATTTAAAAATTGGTTTCACTGCATATATATCAAAGTCAGGCAATTGGCAAAAAGAGCTATTAGAAGCGTTAAATGCATAGTACTTAACTTAAAAATCAACGCATAAAAACATTCAAAAAAAGTCAAAAATTGAACAATTATTATTTGAATTTTGTATACGGTAATATATAAAAGAAAAAGTAGACTTAATCTCTTGAATAAGTCTACTTTTTTATACATATTCACAATAATTCTAGGGTGTCAAAAAGTTTTTATTACTTCATTGAAACTTTAGAAACACCCGTGAGAATGTATTTTTGTAAAATCAAAAATAAAATTACAATCGGAATAATTGCCATAACCGCACCCGCCATAATTTGATTTTGATTCATTGTTTCTAAACCTGCATAAGATCTACGTAATTCATATACACCTTGAGCAATTGTTCGTCTAGTTTGATTTGTAGTAACCATTTTAGGCCAAAAATATGAGTTCCAACCATTAATAAATGTGATAATACTTACTGTTATAATTGTAGGCTTACACATTGGCATCAGAATATAAAATATCGTTCCAATCCTTCCCATTCCATCAATTTTTGCAGCCTCAACATAACTGTTATCTACTGACATAAATGTTTGACGGAGCATAAAAATAAAATATGCAGAAACAGCTTGCGGTAAGATCAATCCTTGAAAAGTATTAATCCATCCTAATCGTGCAACCATTACATAGGTAGGAACGAAAGTAACTTGAATAGGAATCATAAGTGCACCTAGGACTAAGACAAACAGTACATCTTTGCCCCAAAAACGCCCCTTAGCAAAACCATAAGCTGCAAAACTTGCTACAAGCAGTTCAAGAACCATAATGCCGACTGTCATGACGATTGTATTATAAAAATATAATCCAAAAGGAGCCATTTCAAGTGCATCTAAATAGTTGTTCCACTGAAACTCATTTGGCCATAAGGTTGGTACAGCTTGTAATAATTCTTCTGAAGTCTTAAGAGAAGAAATAATCATCCAAAATATTGGAAAAATGATTAAAAGTGTAATACTAATAGCAAAAATATTTTGAAATACAGCAAAAATAGTATTACTTCGTTTTAATTTATTCATGATATAACTCCTCTTCTACTATGAATAGTGAACATTTTTATTTGTAAATTTCATTGTAGCCGCCGTACAAATAAGTAGTATAAAAAAGAAGATGCATGATACAACGGCGGCTCTATCTACTCTAAATTGGACAAAGGCAAGGTCGTAAATCCAGTACACCATTACATTGGTTGCATTATATGGTCCTCCACTTGTCATAACATCAATAGATTGAAAAACTTTCATTGATGCAATGAATGTTGTAACAAATATAAATAATGTCATGGGAGATAATAGTGGTAAGGTTATTTTAAAAAATTTTTGAACAGCATTCGCGCCATCTAGGCTTGCTGCCTCATAAAAATCTTGAGAAATACCCCTCATAGCAGATAAATAGAGCATCATTGAATAACCAACTACACGCCACATAGTTAACATCAATACTCCAAACAAAGCGGTATCTTCTCCATTTAACCATGGCTGAGCCTCTAAACCAAGCTGAGTTAAAATGTAATTTAGTATTCCATAGTCTTCACTTAAAATCCACATAAAAACTATACCAGAAGTCGAAATACCAATATATTTAGGCATAAAAACTACAGCTCTCATTGCTCCAAAAGCTTTAGAATTGTTATTAAAAAGACACGCCAAGGCTAGGCCGCAAACAATTGTTATACCAACTTCCCACATAGTATATATAAAAGTAACACTTAATGATGCGAGCCAAATATTAAAACCAGATCCAGCGAACAACCACTTATAATTTTTTAATCCAACATATTCATAACCATCTCTAATTAAATTCCAGTCTGTAAAACTTATGTTAAACAAACTCACAATTGGATAATATATAAAAACTGCGAAAAAAAGGAGGGCGGGAAGCACACATAGGAAATCTTTAAACCTCTCGCGCCCTCTATAATTAATTTTTTTAGATAATACTATATTATTGTCATTTTGTACAAACTTATTTTTAAACATTCTCATTGTCACCAACGTTACATATACTGTAGAGTTTTGTAAATTATCCTGCTAATAGTTACTAGAGCAACTATTAGCAAGATTTAATTCACTACCAAAAATTAATATTCTGCTAGTGCTTCATCAATTAATACTTTTGCGTCGTCAAGTGCTACCTGCATATCTCCACCTTCTAGAATGGTTTTAGCCATAGCTTCTCGCCAAACCATTGTTACTTGTGAAATAGCTGGGTTTTGAATTCTAGGATAAATATGGTCAAGATTGTCAAATATAGCTTTAAATGCTGGTTTCTCTTCTAAGAATGCTTCGCCTTCTTCTGTTCTCAGCACTGAGTTTCTTGTTGGCATATAGCCAGTTTCTTCAGCCCAAATCATATTGACTTCAGGGCCTGCAATATATGCTAAAAATTCCCAAGCAGCATTTTTCACTTCTTGTGAATTTTTTGCAGGAATTAACATAACACTTCCGCCAATTTCAGAATTACGAGTTACATCACCTGGAAGATAATGCATCCCTACTTCAAAGTCACAGTTATCTACATACATATTATACAAAGAAGATGTGTGAACTACAGAAAAGTTTTTACCATCAAAAAAACTTTGTCGCATATTTGTTGAACCATCACTTCCATAAGCCCAGTCAGCTTTCCCTTCTTCAACCCATTTTTGCATCGCAGTTGCTGTTTCTACTGCCAAAGGACTATTTAAGTCTGTAGTGTTATCATCAGTAATAATATCTACTCCTCTGTTTAAAAAGAATGTTTCAAAATACCAATGATCCCAACCTGGGAATGTAGTTGCATAGCGCTCTGTGTTTCCACCGTTAGAAATTGTTGCAGCATTCATAAATGCATCCATTTCATCCCAAGTATTTGGAAGAGTAATATTTTCAGCTTTTTGCATATCTACGTTATAATACATAATTTGAGTTGAAATTAAAAATGGAAGAGAAATTTGTTCGCCATCAAAACTTGAAGCTTCAATTAAACCAGAACCAAAGTCATCGATATCAAAGTTTGTTGCTTCAATGTATCCATCTAATGGTTCACAAAGTCGTGAGTTTCCATATTCTGCAACGTATGGGGTATTTGCAACAGTTAAAGCAGGCAACGTCCCTGCCGCTTGTGCTGCAATTAATTTCTCATTTAAGTCAGAATAATTTCCTTGATACACAGGTATTACCCTTACGTTTGTGCCTGTAGCATGAAACTTTTCAACTATATCGTCAATTAGTTCACTATAAAGTGATTCTTGAGCATGCCACCATTCAATTTCAATTGTTTCATTTACTTCATAAAATGATGCATCTCTAACCACCGCTACTTCACTTTCGCTTTCATTTTTTGAACAAGCTGAAAATAGTACTAACATAATAGTACCCAAGACAAGAATTTTTTTCACCAGTTTCATAAACACTCCTAAAATAATATGTTTTTACATTAATAGTATTAAACTATTCAACACCATACTAATAGTTTACCACACATTAAAAAAAAAGCAACATATTTTTTTAAAAGATTCAAAAAAAAGACTTTCGATGTATATCGAAAGTCTTTTTAGTAGCGACAATTGGACTTGAACCAATGACCTAACGGATATGAGCCGTTTGCTCTACCAACTGAGCTATATCGCCTAGTTGTAAATAGTCTATCAGAAATGAAAAATTTCGTCAAGTATTTACTTGTTTATTATTTTTCAAAAAAAACGAGAACCGATTGAGTTCTCGAAAAAAGAGCGGATGATGGGAGTCGAACCCACGTCATCAGCTTGGAAGGCTGAGATAATAGCCGTTATATGACATCCGCAAGTAATGAAAATACTATATCAAATGTGAAATAAATTGTCAATACATATATTGCCAATTTGCTTATTTTTTTAACATTTTAGTATACAAAGATTTTGCTTGAAAAAATCAATATAATTAAGTATAATTATACTATAATGAAAAAAATCTATGCAATTACTTTAGCAATATATGTATCTTGTTTACATATAATTGCGCAAAATCAGGCTACTCCTCAAGGCTTTTACTCGTTTACCCTTGAAAATGGTTTGCAAGTTTTCATACAAGAAGATTTTACTGTACCAACTGTTCGAGTTGAATATATATCAAAAGCAGGAACAGGCAGGCAAACTCAAGAAACAACAGGTTTTTATCAATTATATTCAAGGCTTTTTTGGAAAAATGATGTTGCAAACATGCAAGAATATGATAGAATCGGAGCAGGTGAATTTACGCATCATGTGGGTTTTTCACAGTCACGGTATAGTTTTATAGTACCTTCATCAAGATTCGAAGATTCTATGTACTTATTGTCACAGTCTTTAAAACATGTACGCTTTAGCGATAGTAATATTGCTAGTGAGTACTCTACGTTAAAACAAGAAGTAACCGCTTGGTCATCAAGTGTTCCAGGATTTATAAACTCAAGCATAGATGCAAGAGTTTTTTCTAAAGAACCATGGACAAAGGATTCTGGGGTCTACCCTGCTCTTTTCGCAAACAATACGGTTGAATCTGTGAGACACACACTTTCTACTATATCTGATACTTGGTATGTACCTGATCAAAGCGCGTTGTTTATTTCTGGCCCATTGTCATCAAATACAATACTATCATTGGTTAGAGAAAATTTTGAAAGTTGGATTAGCTCGTATGTAATTGGTAATACTAGCGATGCTCAATACTCAAGTTCTGCAATTGAAACTGAACACAGTACTAACAAGTTTTTTGTTCTCGTATCTAATGACTTTTCAAAAGACTACATACAATCTGTAATCCAATATACAGCACCAGGATTGGGGGCAACAGATAAGTATTCTGCCGTATCATGGGCGGCAGCAGATATTATGCAAACAAAGCTAATAGAAGCAGGAATGTCAAACACAAATACGTCATTTATTGCAGATGCAAGTGACTCTAGGATTATAATTCAGACACTTTTTGATGCAACTAGTATAACAGAAAATACTGATCTTTCATTAATGGTACCTGGATTTGCCAACATAGTAAAAAGCACTGCGCAAACGATAACAAACAATGATTTAGATGATTCAAAACAACGTTCTCTATTGTATAGAAATGATGCATATACAGGCGCAAATAATTTTATGGAAGCAGTGGCAACAAACTGGGCGTATGGTGGCGTTGATTACTTTTTTAAGTGGCCTGAAACTGTGCAAGAGGTTACCCTACATGATATTAAAAGTAGCTTTAATGACCCTTGGATTTTCGTATTGTTGCATAGTGAATTATATGCAAAAAACAAGGATAACTTAGAAAATTTTGGATATACAACAATTACACGAGCTACAGGTTCTTGGTATTCAACTCCAATAACAGCTTCTACTTTAGATACTTATAAAACTAATACTATAACACCTGAAGAATCTATACATGAATATACAGAGTTTACAAAGTCACTTATTGAAGATTACACTTTAAGCTCTGGTATTCCTGTTGTTACACAACAAGTTCCAGCAACTCCGTGGGTTTCATTGCTTCTATCATTTGATGGTGGAGAGGTTCTTTATGGAGAAAATAAACGTGGAACAGAACAGATTGCTATAACAAATTTAAAAAACACAATCGAACGAGAATTTTCAAACCTCTACCTATCAGGTGAATTACGCACAGTACCTACGGTAGAGAATGATACAGATATTTATTCATCATATATAAGTGTTGTTTGCCTAGAAGAAGACTTACCTCAAGTACTAGACACTACAAGTTCAATTATTCAAAAAGCTCACATATCAATTGCAGCTGCAGATGAATTATTTATTTCTACGGCGTATAATTGGAATATACAAAGTGGTAGCTTAGAGTACCAATTATATGCGGCCGCAATGGAAACACTGTTTGGCGGAACTAGTGTACAAGGTTTATATAATGCAAACACAGAATTACTACTACAAGCGGACTACAATGACATTAAAATAGCAACTGAGCTTCTTTACGATCCCAATAGAATATCTTTGGTACTTACAGGCAATATAACTGCAACAACAAAAAATGAATTAGAAAACTCTTTTGGTAAAAGAAATTTTTATCCTGTGGAAAAGCAATTTAAAGTAATGCTGATTGAAGAACAACAACCAGTATTTTCACCTTTTGAACAAATTGTTCGTCTTAGGCATACCTTTTTAACTGATATTCCTGCAAATTTAGCGGGAGAGCGCCCAACAAAACTCATTCCGACTACTGACTTTTCAGACCCAGCACAATTGTATTTTGACATACCATTGACAGGACAGTCAGATTATATTCATTTTGTTGCATTATTGTATGAGATTGCAGATTTACTAACAGAACGATTTTCTGAAATGCGAAACCCACCTGCACAAAGTGTAACAGTTGTTCCAGGATCAGGTAAATTTCCTATTTCAAGCTTACGCTTTTCTAAAACAAAATCGAGAGAAGGATTAAAAAACCTTGTCCAAGATACGTTTAATGCTTTATTGCTCGACTTACAGAACAAAGATAGCAATGTAACAGAAAAAGTAAAAAGTAGATATACACGCCTCTTGTCACTTGATGTAACTACACTTACTGATAGGTCACATTTAATCCAACAAGGAATCAATGAATACAATAATCCTTCATTGTATGTCGAAAAATTTGAAATAATTGAAAATGCAAGTGTTGAAGATTTTTACAATACCTTTTACAGTTTTTTAGCTGAAGGCGAATTCTTTTGGTTATTCTCTGCAGATACAGCTAGATAGTATTTAAAGAACAAATTGCAAAGCAAGTACAATTGCAATAACAACACCCACAACAGCCTCACCACCAAGCAGGCCAGCAGCAATTACGGTGCCTTTTCCGTTTTGTTCAAATTTCGGATAGAACTTGTCTAACGCAAGTCTCAAAAGAGCACCAATAAATGCTGTAAACGATAAATAGAAAGGAAGATATACACCCAAGCCTAATGTCATTACTGGATAAAAACCAAGAATATACAAAATAGTCGCAATTACTAATCCAATAAAAAACACTTCAACATTTTGTATTCCACCAGCCATGGCAG
>CAYJPS010000002.1:0-72928 GCA_964372135.1 uncultured Treponemataceae bacterium
TGCGACCTGCGGATTCGAAGTCCGACGCTCTATCCAGCTGAGCTACAGAGGCAAATCCCGTAATCCTTGCGAATAACGATTACTTATAATATCGTATTTTTAATTTTTTGTCAATCAAAGTTAAAAAATATAATTAATCAGTTTTTTGTAATAACCAGCGTTGTTCAAATTCATCTACTGGAATTGGCTTACTATAATAATACCCTTGTGCAGTGGTGCAACCAATGGTTTGCAAGAACTCAACTTGTGCAAGTGTTTCTACCCCTTCTGCAACAGTTGGAATTCCAAGCTTTTTGGTCATGTGTGCAACACTCTCTACAATTATTGCAGCACGAACAGCTTCTTCCGTTTTAGTAACAAAGCTCCTATCAAGTTTAATTACATCAACAGGTAAACTATGCAAAAGTCCAAGTGAAGAATAACCTGTTCCAAAATCATCCATAGACAATGTGAAACCTCTATCGTGTAAATCGGTGAGTATTGACCGTAAAACACTTTCATTTTCAAGGAAAATCCCTTCTGTAAGCTCTATTTCAATTAAACCTTTGTCTACTTTATAACGGTTCGCTATATCTTCAATTTTTCCTGCAAAGTTCTCAAGATCCAAGTGCTTTCGAGAAAAGTTTACAGAAATTGGAATGCTTTTGAAGCCTTCATTTTTCCAGCGTGCAAGGGTCTTGCACACTTGTTCTAACATATACATATCAAGCTCAATTATAAAACCATTGTTTTCAAATAGCGGAATGAAATCATTTGGAAAAATCATTGTCCCATCTTTTTCTTGCCACCGAACTAAAGCCTCTGCACCAACAGCAGTACCATCTAATAAATTGCACTTTGGTTGTAAGTACATTTTAAACTCTTTATTTATTAATGCAAATTTTTGTTTATTGGTAATTTCAGTTGACTTTATTAGTCTTGTTTTAAAATCATCAGAATAATCACATATTGCATCTTTGGTATTATGTTTTGCATAACTGTGAGCTAATAATACCTTATTTACAATTGAGTTAATATCTTCATTGTTATCTTCAATAGCATATCTTCCATACCTATACGAAACAAAATGATTTTCAATTTCTGGTAACATTGAACGAAATTTTGCTTCATAATTAAAGCGTGTAGTTTCTAGTTCAGCAAAAAACTCATACGTGTGAAATAGTAAAAAATCATCACGTCCTATTCTGCATTGCACAAATTTTTTATCTTTAACGGTTTTGCCTGTTTCAGCTATTGATTTTAGAACCTTATCACCAATAGTAAAATCATACAAATCATTTATAGCTTTAAAATTAACTATATCAAGATTTACAATAGTAAATTTTTCATTGGGATATTTTTTTAATAGAGCTGCAGCTTCCATTTTAAATTTAACAAGATTAGGAATTCCCGTTAAGCTATCGTAATACGCAGCCTTTTTTATGGCCTGCACACTTGAAGCTCTGAGGAACAAAATAAAGAATAATGTTAGTATACCTCCAATAACGAGCTTAATATTAAAAGCATGCATTTCATTTAAAATAGCTGAACTATCTTCATTCAGAACTTCTTCTGGTATAGCTAATACTACAGACCACCCAGTAAAAGACAATGGCCTATATTCAATGATTCTTGTTTCATCTCCAATACTGAATGTGAAGTTCCCAGTTTCACCGATTACAATGCTATCAATAATATTTTGATATTTAATACCCTCTGCATAATCTGCTTTTCGCAATGTATCAAAGAGATTAGTTGTAGAAATATACCGATCGTTTTCTGTACGTGCAATAATTGTTCCATCATCATCAACAATAAACGCATAACCTTTATTTTCAAAAGAGGGATGAAGCATTTCATTGAAATATGAAATTGGGAATTCCGCAGCTACAAGCCCCACAATTTTCCCAAACTCAAAAATAGGCGTTCCAACTAGTACAACAATATCATTATTATAATGTGATTTTTGTGGAAGCGACATGAGTGTTTTACCTAATAATATTTCATCAAAAAATTCATTATCTGCAAAGTTAACTTCTTGACCGCTTGATACCATTCCAATTTTATCACTGCCCATAATTGTAATATTATCATATCGATAATAACTTTCAATTACATTTAAATAATCAAGTATGTCACTTCTTTCATAGCCTAAAACTACAAGTGAGTAGGCAATACTTTTTATAGAAGCAATGTCTGAGCTAATTTTATTACTTAAACTGAACTGTTGTTGGGAAGCTATTTCACTTAAAGTATTAAGTGCTGTCTTAGCCATACGCTCTCTAACGAGTGAGTTGTATTGAAATGCGCTAAAAGCTATATATGTACCAATGCAAAGTGAAGCAATTAAGACCGCTATCCGTCTACTATTTTGAGACCATTTGATTTTTGAATGTTGAGCACCTAACTCTTTACTTCTCATCTATTATTATATACTACAATTATTAATGTATTGCGTCAAGTGTACAAACACAGGTAATTCTATTTTCATCCGAGAGTGTGTCGCCACGGATATACAGGATAATGGTATTTGTTCCCTGTACATAACTAAAAACCAGCCGTTATATCCTGTTCATCTGTGGCTTTATATGATTTATTTTTCGGTTCTTTACAAAATTGAATTCTGTGATACAAACATACTATTTGATTTTGTTTTTTTAATGCACAAAAGCTTTTCACATTGGTTTACCACCTTAAAATAATCTTAAAAAAAAAGCTGTATTTTAAAAAAAAGTCTTGAAAAAAATGTGTAAAATCATTAGAATACCGTATGTTAAATACTTTTAAGGATGCCCCTGGAGAAATTGGGGGAAGAAAGGCCGTAATCCCGGCTTTGGTTATAGTAACCGTCTCATTAATTGCATCAAACTTCTTACCTGATAATCCCGCTGAGTTGGGTTTTGCGGTTTGTATTCCTGCAATATTCTTAATTGTGTACATTTTTGTAACAAAAAGAATTATTGAAGCATTAGCATTGGCTTCCGCTGTTGGCCTTATCATGACTACGGGCAGCGGTGTGTTAAGTGATTTCAGCACTGTATTATTAGAAACAATGATGTCAGAAGACATCGCTTGGCTAATAATTGTGTGTGGTCTCATGGGCAGTATTATTTCTTTAATTGAAAGAGCTGGTGGTTCTTTTGCCTTTGGAAATTGGATTTCAAACCATGCAAAAACAAGAAAATCATCTTTAATGTGGACATGGTTTCTTGGCATTGTAGTATTTATTGACGACTACCTAAACTCTTTGACTGTTGCTACATGTATGTCGCCTTTAACCGATAAACATAAAGTTCCCAGAGAAATGCTTGCTTATGTAGTAGACTCAACTGCAGCTCCACTTTGTGTGCTTATTCCGATATCAACTTGGGCCGTTTTTTGTGCGAGAATCTTAGAAGCAAATGGTTGGGCTCCAGCTGGTGAAGGTATTCTATATTTTATCCAAACTATTCCATACAATTTTTATGGATGGATTGCAGCTCTCGTAGTTCCGATGGTTATACTTGGAATAATTCCACCAATTGGTCCTATGAAAAAAGCGGAGGAACGTGTAAAAAGTGGTGGTTCTCTGGCTCCAGCTGATTCAGAAAAGATTGATATACGGGGAGGAAACAATGCTGTTGTTCACCCAAAAAACCCAAAAATTAGAAACTTCTTTGTGCCAATTGTAGTACTTGTTGCATCAACGTTAGTTTTTGATGTTGATATGCAAATGGGTGTATTATTCACCATAGCATTTATGTTTGTCTTTTTCTTAGTGCAAAACATAATGACGGCAGATGAGTTTACTGATGTTGCAATAAAAGGGTTTCAAAACATGTTGTTACCTCTCATGCTCATGGTTCTTGCTTTTGTATTTGCTGCAATGAATGAGCGAATTGGCTTTACTGAATTTGTTATTAATGCAGCGCTGCCAATTATGACACCAGAATTAATGCCGTTCTTTATTTTCTTAATATTATCGGTAACAGAATTCATTACTGGAACGAACTGGGGCATGTATATTATTGCACTTCCAATCACAATCCCATTAGCAATTGGGCTAGATGCAAATGTTACACTAGTTGTTGCATCTGTACTATCTGCAGGAGTTTTTGGAAGTCATATCTGTTTTTATTCAGATGCAACAGTGTTGTCATCTGCAGCATCAGGTTGTAACAACTTTGACCATGCAGCAAGTCAAGCCCCCTATGGTTTTATTGCGGCAGCAATCAGTGCTGTTCTTTTCCTCATAGCAGGATTTATATTTTAGTTTATTTTAAGGATTAACAATGGCTATTGAATTATCGTATGTACTTATAACCCCGCATAGCATCGTAAAATCTCGTACGGGCGGAATAATTGCGCGTATTTTATCAAGAACTGATTTAGAATTAGTAAGTGCTCAAATATTTGCACCAGAAGAAAGCTTAGTAAAAGAATTTGCAGATTCTGTAGACGACTATGAACTATATGGCTTACCTCAAAAAAAAGCAAAGCTTTTCCAAGATTATATCTTAGAAAATCTTATGCCATCAGATGGAAGAAGACACAGAACAATGCTCCTTCTTTTTAAAGGTGAAGGCGCAAGAGAAAAAATTTATAAAATTTGCGGTGGTTTGTATGAAGTACGATACATTGACGAAGGAGAAACCGCTGGAGAAACAGTTCGTGACACTTATGCAGATATTATTTGGGCAGATAAAGAAAAGACAGTTGTAAAATACTTTGAGCCTGCAGTAATCGTTGCACGAACACCTAAAAGCATCGCATTTACCCTAAAAATGTTTAGTAAATATCTTAAAACGCAACCAAATATTGTTGAAAATATTAAGCACATTAATCCTGTAAACATAGAAAGAACACTAGTTATTATTAAACCGGATAACTGGAAGTTTGCATCTTCAAGACCAGGCTCAATTATTGATATGTTTTCACGCACTGGTCTTAGAATTATTGGCTGTAAAATGTTTAGAATGTCAGTAGCACAAGCTTTAGAATTTTATGGACCAGTTAAAGATGTTTTAATTGAAAAACTCTCAGAAACTATGGGCGAAAAAGCAATAAAAACACTTGAAAAACAATTTGATATGCGAATGACCAGTGAATCAAGAAAAGCTATCTGCAGTAGCTTTGGTAAAGATTTTGCTGTTGACCAATTTGAAAGTATTGTTGAGTTTATGTCAGGTACAAAGCCTTCACACTGTCCTGAAAATGAACTAGAAGATCCAGGAAAAGTTAAGTGTATGGTTCTTATTTACGAAGGTGAAAATGCTGTTGAACGAATTAGACAAGTACTTGGAGCAACAGATCCTACAAAAGCAGAAGGTGGTACTATTCGTAAAGAGTTTGGCTCAAACGTTATGGTAAACTCGGCTCATGCGTCAGATTCACAAGAAAACGCAAAGCGAGAAATGGAAATAATACAAGTTGATTTAAACACCATGTCTTTACGCATTGATGAATACTATGAAGAGTATGGGGAAGAATAGGTAAATAATTACGAATTACGAATGCCTAATTACTAATGTTAGAAGAGCAGTGAAATAATATTTCTACTGCTCTTTTTTTATGTTCTTATTATTAAACTCATAACTCGTAATTAGTAACTATCTAAGCCTTGAACTTTTCCCTACTTATCTATATAATAAACTCATGTTAGATTATCGTTTTATTAAAGAAAACCTCGATGAGGTAAAGAAAAATATTAAAAATCGGAACATGGTTGCCGATGCTGATGCCGTTGTAACTCTTTTTGATAAAAGAGCCGAAGTTGTTACTGCTTTACAAGAAAAGCAAGCCAAAAGAAATGAAAATGCCAATGCAATGAAAGCAAAACTTTCAGACGATGAAAGACAAAAGCTTATTGCAGAAGGTAAAGCAATAAAAGAAGAGATTGCAAACCTTGAGGCTGAAGTTACAAAGGTTGAAGAAGACTTAAAGCAAGCTGCACTAAAAATCCCGAACATGGCACATAAAGATGCGCCTATTGGTGTTGAAGATACAGACAATCCGCAAGTACATGTTTGGGGAGATATTCCAAAGTTTACTTTTGAAGCAAAAGACCACGTTCAACTAGGACAAGACTTAGATATAATTGATTTTGACCGTGCTACAAAAGTTTCTGGAACAAAATTCTATTACCTAAAAAATGAAGCAGTGTTTTTAGAGCAAGCACTCATTATGTACACACTCAATGTACTCAGAAAGCACGGCTTTATGCCCTTCACTACCCCAGACGTTGCACGTGAAGAAATTCTAGAAGGCATTGGTTTTAACCCTCGTGGAAACGAGTCCAATGTATACACACTAGAAGGTGAAAATGCTTGTTTAGTTGCAACTGCAGAAATCACCCTTGGAGGATACCACTCAAATGAAATACTCAAAAAAGAAACACTACCGTTAATGTACGGTGGTATTTCGCACTGTTTTAGAAGAGAAGCGGGTGCTTCTGGACAATTTTCTAAAGGATTGTATCGCGTACATCAATTTACGAAAGTAGAAATGTTTGTATATTGCCTTCCAGAACAATCAGATGAAATACATGAAAAGCTTAGAAATATTGAACAAGAAATTTTTGAAGGATTAAACATTCCATACCGTGTTGTAGACACATGTACAGGCGACCTTGGCGCCCCAGCATACCGAAAATGGGATTTAGAAGCATGGATGCCTGGTAGAAACGGTGGCGAATGGGGAGAAGTGACATCTACTTCAAACTGTACGGATTTTCAATCTCGAAGGCTAAATGTTCGCTACAAAGACGATGACGGAAAAAATAAGTTTGTACACATGCTTAACGGAACAGCTATTGCAATTTCAAGGGCTATTATTGCGGTGTTAGAAAACAACCAAAATGAAGACGGCTCTGTTACTATCCCAAAAGCACTTGTTCCGCTCTGTGGATTTGAAACAATTTCTGCAAAAAAATAAGATAGCACAAAGGGGAGAATTCAGCTATGATGGATCACGAGAAGATTACAAAACTAAAAAAGCAAATGAATTTTGCGAGACCTATATTTTTACTTTTGTTTATTCTTGTGATAATTGTCCTTACAGCTGTTTTAAAAATAACGGCAACTGTTGTAATTCCAGCAACACTTGCAATTCTAATTTCATTAGTATTTGAGCCACTACTCTTAACACTAAATAAAAAATTTAAGATTCCATGGATACTGGGAATTGTCGTAATATTAGTTATTGTATTAGCGGCAGTGCTAGCATTTGGAAGCTTATTGGTATCAAGTTTACTGACAATTGTTGATTTATTTCCAAAATATGAGGAAAGATTCACCATTATTTATACCTCCCTTGCAGATTTTTTTAATCTCACTTTTAATGAAGATTTTACACTAATCGAAAACTTATGGAGCCAAGTTAGTATCCGACAGTCAATACAAAATTTTGCATTAAGTTTTTCAGGAAACCTTTTATCGTTTTTTACAAATGTTACCCTTGTCACACTCTTTGCAGTTTTCTTTTTAATGGAACTACGATTTTTGCGCAAAAAACTCGACATAATGTTTGGCGATGAAAACAAGGAAAAAGTTACTGGTATAATAACAAATATTATTGAACAAACAATTCGATATATGTCAGTAAAGTTCTTTATTTCACTTGCCACTGGGGTTTTAGTATTTATAGGAACAATATTTATTGGATTAGATTTTCCTATAATTTGGGCGTTTATTGCTTTCGTATTAAATTTTATTCCTAATTTTGGATCAATATTTTCAGGTGTACTCACCACTGGATTTGCACTTATTCAGTTTTTTCCTGAACCTGGTCCTGTAATTGCTACGGCAATATTAATGCTAGGGGTAAACTTTGCTTTAGGAAACTTTTTAGAGCCAAGAGTGCAAGGACGACAATTAGGTTTGTCACCTTTTGTTATAATTGTATCGCTTTCATTTTGGGGATGGCTGTGGGGTTTTACAGGATTAGTTCTTGGTGTGCCAATGATGGTTGTTCTAAAAATTATTTGCGAAAACTTCTCCACCCTACATCCAGTATCTGTATTCTTAGGCAACTACACGGAAGAAAAAGAACGTGTTGAAGAAATGATGGAAGACAGTGCTGAGGAAAAAAATGAAACCATGTAGAAAAGACACTAAAGCGATTATTATATGCTAACCATAACAGACATAGCAAAAGAATTATTACGTTTTATACGAATTTATTTTTGCTCGTGTTTCTTTTGCTAGCATCTGCGTTTGAAGGACAAAGCTTCCCTTTACATTTCCTTGGGTCGGTGAGCTTATTTCAAAATTCAGCACTAAGCTGTATTTCTCGAGTTTTTCCCAAAAAAATACTCTTTTGATAGGTTGTTCAATGCTCCATGATAAAAAACTGTCAAATGAGAACAACTGCTCCTTGGGTGCTTTTTTTTGATTTCCAACTTTAAAACCAAGTATAGTCGTTTCACTTGGACTAACATATATATGCAACCCTTTTTCACCAAAGGCTAAAATTGCCCATAAATCTTTTCTTCCAGGCGGAAGAATTATTCCCAAATAGTTAAAATATGTTTCACTTCCTTGAAAGCTAACCAACTCTATGGACGTTATGGTATCATTACATTTTTCTGATAGTTCTTGATAAAACTCTTTTTGTTCTTCTGTTAAGCGTACTTTACTCATTTATTCATTATACCGTAATAAGGCGTAAAAGAAAAGAGGATTATTTGTCATTGGCTGCATGTTTTTGTGAAAAAAAATTAAATCAGAAAAAAACCAATCCCAAGATCGCTTTTATCTCAATTTTGCTCTATTAAAACTTTCATACAAAAAGCGCTTGTCTTCCTCTTGTACATTGGAAAATGAGCAAATAGCGCACGAAGCCTTATAATCATTTGAATATATCTTTGAGACGGTTATGGTTACCATAATTGTTCGAACCATAGTTTCTAGAGGGATATGCAACTTTAATGTATACTCTTGTCCTTCTAATAGCGGAAATTCAACGATTTCTGATTTCTTTATCGATGATAGTATATTTTTTTTTGCCGATGATGATGCGAGCACTATTTTTGTGTCTGTTATACACAAAATTGATAGATCACTTGTATGGTTTGAAAAAAGGCTGTATCGTTTATTTTCGTGTGCCAAATAATTACAAACAGGAAGTAATAAAAGTGTTTCAAGAACATCGCTAGGACTTATCTTACTCTTTTGAGACGAAAGAGACATTATAGAGTGCACATCTTTTTTTGGACTTTCGCAAAGTGGAATCAGAACCCTATGCCCACTATTGGTTATTTCTTCTTCAAGTTTTTTGGTAGAGAGTATTTCTCTATTATTACGCGTAATTGTTAAGGGATACGGAAAGTGATTTTTTTCTGGTAAATGCCTATCAGGTAAATACATAACAAGCTTTGTTTTTTTTATTAACTCTTGTGTATATTCACTTAACTCAACACCTTCTAAATTTGCAATATTCTTTAGAAGAGGACGAGCACTATCAAAGTCTTTTTTTGAAAAATTCATCCAAAGCCTATTTTCGAACATTCGATAGCCCTTAAGTTGCATACACCGTGCATATATTCCTGAAATTCCTTCTCTAAAAATACTTGCACTAACCAAACTAGCATTATCAAAGCTTAAATCATTCATTTTATACACTTGTGGAGGTAATGTCAGCGCATAACCGTTTTGTACTAAATTTAAAGTACTCACAAAAAAAAGGGCTCTTCCACGATGATAAAAACTAACAGTGAGTCGAATATTTGCCTTTGCGTTATTGCGCAACAATGTATCAATCGGTTGCCATTGGGGCAAAAACCTCTTAAAAAATAATATTCCTTGTGGATATATTTTGTATTCAGTATTTTGTAAAGTCATAGACTCAACAGGTACACCTTTTTTTACAACAGGAGAAATCATAATTGGGCTTTTGTCCTGTATGAGTGTATTAAATACAACGTCTCTTTCTACGCCTACTACTAAGCCATCACTCATTTTTTACAGCCCCAATATCGAATTGCTCCACTTTATATGTATCTCCGTCTAATTCACAGTATAGAAAACAATTAGCATACCCATTTTCAAATACTAGTCGAATAGGTATTTCATACGCTCCACTTGGGTTATCAAACAAAAAGGCCTCCCCTATTACGTGACTAACAATTACAGGGTATTCTCGCATTTCATATTGTATTATTGTCTTTAAATACAGCTGCTCTTCATTGAAAAAACTTGCATCAATGTTTTTAGTATTTAAAGAATCCAAAAAATCGAGTATAAATTGATACAGATGATTAGGAACAGAGCTAGTATCTAAGCTCGCAAACCCATCCAAGTATGGATACAAGGCTACATCTGCGTTTAGATGTTGGAAAAATAACGGTGCAATTTCCCCATTTTCAATAGTAATGCGAGATGTCGGCTCCCACGTATTATTTTCAATTTGAGCATTTTCTTCGGATCCGCCTTTACTTTCATCTACCCATTGTATAGAATTTTTAGTTTGTTCTACTGAAGAGCGAATTGAGTTATTTTCAGGTGTATCAGAGTATGTGGAACCACTGTCATTTGAACATGAGAAAAAAAATAAAATAAAACTAAAAATAACATACATCATACGAGAACACTTGCCCTATTTTCTTAAATCGAACATACATAAAATAACATTTATACATAAGAGTAATAGACATTTACTTAATTAATCGGTACAATAATAGTAATTAATACAAAAAAAATCAAGCAAGATTACCTTAACATTATCGACACATTCCCTCTTTTGCTTGACTATGGAGGCATACATGGCACTGACCGTAACAGAAAAAATTTTGCAATCACACATCAATAAAGATTCATGCTCCGAAACTAGTTTTGTTTTGGGGCAACCAATAAAAGAAGGTACACCAATTGCAATAAAAATTGATCAAACCCTAACACAAGATGCAACAGGCACCATGGCTTATCTTCAATTTGAAACCATTGGAATTCCTCGTGTAAAAACTGAAGTTTCAGTATCATATATTGACCACAATACATTACAAACTGACTTTAAAAATATGGATGACCACCAATATTTACAAAGCATAGCTGCAAAATATGGATTATGGTTTTCTAGACCTGGAAATGGAATTTGCCATCAAGTACACCTAGAAAAGTTTGGTATTCCAGGAAAAACACTGTTAGGCTCTGACTCTCATACCCCAACAGGTGGTGGCTTGGGGATGATAGCCATTGGTGCAGGAGGATTAGATGTTGCAGTTGCAATGGGGGGTGGCGCTTTTCACCTTGTAATGCCAAAAATAATAGGTGTGCATCTAAAAGGTAGCCTCAAAAACGGAACAAGTGCTAAAGATATTATTTTAGAAGTATTACGACAAGAGACTGTTAAAGGTGGTGTTTCTGCTGTTTATGAATATTTTGGTGAAGGTATAAAAAACTTATCTGTACCGCAAAGGGCAACTATCACAAATATGGGAGCAGAACTCGGTGCAACTTGCAGTATTTTTCCTTCTGATTCAAACACAAAAGACTTTATGGACCTCATGGGAAGAGAAAGTGATTGGGTAGAAGTTAAAGCTGACGAGGGCGCAGCATACCACAAAGTTATCGAAATTAATCTTGATACATTATCACCACTGGCTGCTTGTCCACATTCTCCAGATGCAATAAAAAAAATATCCGATATTGAAGGGAAAAAAGTAGACCAAGTTGTAATAGGTTCTTGCACAAACTCCTCACTTGATGATTTAGCAGCTGTTGCTAAAATCGTAAAAGGAAAACACATTGCACCCCATGTAGAGGCAGGCATAGCACCAGGTAGCCGTGCTACCCTGCTTTTAGCAGAAAAGTCTGGCATCTTAGGAGAACTCATTAGAGCTGGTTTCAGAATTCTAGAAAGCGCTTGTGGACCATGCATAGGACAAGGTTTTGCACCATCAACAGGTGCTGTAACACTGAGAACATTTAATCGAAATTTTAAAGGAAGAAGTGGAAGCGCTGAAGCAGAGGTATATCTTGTATCCCCTGAAACAGCAGCTAGTGCCGCAATTACGGGAGTAATTACTAACCCTCAAACTATCATTGATAATCCAACACATGATGCAAACGCAACATTTGCTGGTAGCACAAATCTTTTGTCCGAAGACATCCAATCAATTACAAAAGATGAGGGCATGCTTATAGCACCTATTAACGAAGCAGAAGCTGAAAAAATTGAAATAATTAGAGGTCCAAATATAAAACCATGCCCAAAAGCACCAGAAATGAAGGCAACATTAGAGCTCCCGCTAGTACTAAAAGCATCAGACAATGTTTCAACAGATGACATACTTCCAGCTGGTGCAAAAATGCTTCCATTGCGTTCAAACATTCCTGAAATTTCAAAGTTTACTCTTGAAAGAATAGATGAAAATTTTTATGCAAATGCTAAACTCATCATGGATAATGGCTATGATGGCTCTATCATTGTTGGCGGTGATAACTATGGACAAGGTTCATCGAGGGAACACGCAGCGTTAGCACCAATGTACTTAGGAGTTAGATGCGTATTGGTAAAATCATTTGCTCGTATACACAAAGCAAACCTCATAAATTATGGGATAATTCCGCTTCAATTTAAGAATCCAGAAGATTATGACAAACTGTCCAAGGATGATATTATTGTTCTTACGAATATTGAAGATGCCTTGAAAACAGGAAATGATTTTATTCTTGATGTAAAAACAAGCTCTGGAAATATAACTATTGAAGCAATTAATGATTTTCCAGAACGTTCTAGAAAAATAATAAAAGCAGGTGGACTTACTCAATACACAAAATGTGGAGGCCAATAATAAATGCATAGTGAGACCTATGAGGCAGTAAGAGATCCTTTATGGAAACATGTTCACATTCCTTCAAAACTCTATGAAGCGGTAAACACCGAAGCCTTTGCACGTCTCACTCGAATTCGACAATTAGGACCGACGTTTTTAGTGTATCCTGGAGCAACCCATACTAGAGCGTCACACTCTTTTGGTGTTTTCCACATTGCCATGAGACTTTTGGAAAGGCTCCTCCCACTAGGCGCAAAGGAATGGACAACAGAAAAAGGATGCAAGTCTTTCGCTGCTGCTGCTCTATTTCATGATTTAGGACATTTTCCATACACCCACTCACTAAAAGAGCTCCCCTTAGTTGAGCATGAAGAGCTCACCGCTAAGCTGATTCTTTCTGAACCACTTTGTTCCATTATTGAATCATATGGAGCTGATGTAGAGCAAACGGCAGCAATAGTCGATGACAATTGTAATATTTCAACAAATATGGAAGAAACTCTTTTTTTTAGAAAGTTGCTATCTGGCGTCCTAGATCCAGATAAACTTGATTATTTGAACAGAGATGCGTTTTTTTGTGGTGTTCCCTATGGTGTACAAGACATTGATTTTATACTTTCCGTTATTTATCCTGATATACACAATGGCATTTGTGTTGAATCAAGCGGTATTTCATCTGTAGAAAATATACTTTTTTCTAAATATTTAATGTACAAGGCGGTTTATTGGCACAAACAAGTAAGAATGGCCACAGCAATGATGAAAAAAACGCTCTCCTTTGCACTACAGAATAACATAGTTAAACCTGAAGAATTATATCCCCTAGATGATGAAGGCATCCACCGACTCTTATTTGAACGGTATACATCAGTCGGAAATAGGAATTTTGAAGAGTACATATGTGCTTTAGAACTAAGAGAACAGCGCCTTTACACTACAATAGTAGAAATACCATTTAACAGTAGCAATAGCAATCATGCTTATCTTGAAATTTTAGAAAACAGAACACAAAATGAAAAAGAGGTTGCACATATTTTGCAATGTTCTCCTTCGAATGTGATCATTGATATTCCTGAGAGAATTAGTTTTGAAAGCGATTTACAAATAAGGGATTTAGATACTAGCTTTTCGAATAGCCCAACCGTTTTTTCTCAAAGTACCGTTTCTTCATTTGTGTCTTCACTAAGAAAAATTCGAATTGGAGTACACTCAAAAAAAGTACAGGTAAATAGCAAACTTATCGAAAAAATCATTGCATTATATCAATAATTAGTATATACTGTTAATAATAATATTTTAATTATCTATTTCGGTGGTAAAAAAATGAAAATACATAACATCCTTGAAGAGCAAATATTAAGTCGCGTAAAAACAATTTACGAAGACAAGGACATTCAAAGTGCTCCTTGGTTTCATTGTGGTTGTGAACAATGTAGACTTGATACAACAGCTTACGTACTCAACAGAATGCAACCTCGTTACGTAGTATCAGAAAGAGGTATTGCGCATGCTGTAGCGGACCAGGGTGACCAACTTGATGCCGATGTAGATTTTTTAATCATTGAAGGAATAAAGAAAATATCAACTGTAAGACGATCTTTCCATGGGAAAACAGACCTATTTGAAGATGATATCAACGACTTAGAGTCTGCTTATAATTTTCCTATTTTTCATGGCGCTCTTTTTGATGGGGAATCATTTGAGCCAGTAATTAAAGGTACCATAATTCTCAAATTAGACAATATGCCTGTTGAAATGATTGATGAAACGTGGAGTAATCCATACCCTCTTCATGATTCTACAAATGGAGCGTACGCATTTTGGGTGAAGCCAATCCCTTCTGAAGTTTATGACCAGGAAAAGGTGTTTAATTTTCAAATTGAAGTTATTTCAGATGATTATAATACAACTCACTATGCTTTTTCACTTCCGATTACGAGCGAAAAACATCATAGTATAACCCCTGACACAACATATAGATTTAAAATTGAAGACTTACACTTATTTTCGGGTGATGAAGACGAATAATTAAAAAGGCACGGACTGCCTTTTTTTGTGTTCAAAATTTTTCGTTATAATTGAATTACTGACTTTGCAATATTAACTATACATGTTGCAATGATTAAGACTTGAATTCCGTTAAATAATATAGCAATAGAATCGTTTGTCATTTTCTTTTTTATTCCAGTTCCAACAAATCCACCAATAATTGCAAATAAAATCATAAAAGGTGCAATTGTTAAATCATAGCTCGAAAATCCTGTTGTTAATAATATTTGTAAAAGCTTCGATGATTGAGAAAAGAATATTACTAATATACTAGAAAATGCTGCGGTTTTCATATCAAATGAAAACATGAACATAATAACTGCTACATTTATTGGCCCGCCACCAATACCTAAAAATGCAGAAACTAAACCGAGTCCAATACCAGTGCAAATATATGCTACATAAGATGAATGCTTTAGAGTCCTGATTCTTTTTAATAGGAATAAAAATATTGATATTGAAACACTCACGAAAAAGAATATAATATTTTGTATGAGTGTTATAAGTGTACTTGAACCTACTGATTGTGCTACAAGGTTGAAAATAGTTTGCCCTAGAATGCCACCAATTACACCACCAAGCCCAAGCACAACTAAACGTGAAGGTGATGACCAAGGCTCATCTTGAATATCGCTTTTCCCCCTACTTTTAATGAGAGAAACTATAGACATAGAATAGACGGTAATACTACTTAATAAACTGATTGTTATTGCATCATAATGGCCAATTAAATCCATTATTGGCTTTACAATTACCCCACCACCCATGCCACTTATTGAGCCAGCGGTACAGGCAACTAAAGCAAGAATTGAATAAATTACGTATTGCATTTCGGAACGACAGGATTCGAACCTGCGACATCCTGGTCCCAAACCAGGCGCGCTACCAGCTGCGCTACATTCCGTTGTAAACTTCCTTGACAATGCAAGTCATTACGTGAAATATATTAGCACAAAACGGTTATTTTTGTCAAGAGGGCATGGGGAATAATTCGTAATTCGTAATTCGTAATGAAATTAATGCTTCATTCTGATTTTTGCGTCTCCCACCAAGACTGGTCATTTTTAAATCCACAGATTTCACAGATGACGCAGATTTTTATTTTTGAGTATTGAATTTTATTGCGAAAACCACCACAATAGTAAAAGCAAAAATAATTATATTTTTGACATGTTTTAGTCTTCATTTTATCTAAAAATTTCTGTAGAATTTTCCAGTAAAAATCCCCAGCAATCTGTAAATACCTTTCCGCTAATTCCTAATTACAATCCCCTTGAGTATTTAGTAAAAATATGGTATTTTATTACATATATATAAATAAATGTGAGGTTTTATTTTGTACCAGAATGTAGATCCAAAGGTAAATTTTTCAAAGCAAGAAGAAACAATTTTAGAGTTTTGGAAAAAGAACGATATTTTTAAAAAGTCAATTGACGCACGTGAAGGCCAAGCTGAATATGTTTTTTATGATGGGCCTCCTTTTGCAACCGGCTTACCACACTTTGGGCACTTTATTCCAAATACTATAAAAGACATTATTCCACGCTACCAAACAATGAAAGGTAAAAAGGTTGAACGCCGCTTTGGTTGGGATTGTCATGGGCTTCCGGTTGAAAACCTCATTGAAAAAGAACTCGGTCTTAACTCAAAGACAGATATTGAAAAATTTGGTGTAGATAAATTTAACGAAGCATGCCGAGAAAGTGTTTTGCGCTATGTAAACGAATGGAAACAAACAATTACACGTCTTGGCCGTTGGGTAGATTTTGAAAACGACTATAAAACCATGGATTCAAGCTACATGGAATCTATTTGGTGGATTTTAAAAACGCTGTGGGAAAAAAATCTTTTGACTGAAGGTTTTTATATTTTGCCATACTGCCCACGTTGTGCAACCGTTCTTTCTAACCATGAATTAAGTCTCGGTGGATACAAAGATGTTCACGACCCAGCAGTTACCGTGCGCTTCAAGATAAAAGAAGGAAACGCAAATGTTACAGACATAGAGAACACCTACTTTTTAGCATGGACAACAACACCTTGGACTCTACCTTCTAACCTTGGGCTTGCAGTAGGTCCAGACGTTGACTACGTAAAAATTAAAGACGGAGACGCCTTTTACATTTTTGCTCAATCTCGGCTTTCAGCTTATTATAAAAATGAAGAAGATTACAGTATTGTATGGACAAAAAAAGGCTCTGAGCTTAAAGATATGCGCTATGAGCCACTCTTCCCATACTTTGCTGAGCACGCTAACGCAACTGAAGACTATCCTAAATCAATTGGTGCTTTTAGAGTTTTTGTTGGAGAATTTGTTACAACAGAAGATGGTACTGGTATTGTACACACAGCACCTGGTTTTGGTGAAGAAGATAATAAACTTTTTAAAGGTACAAATATTCCAACTGTTTGTCCAATAGATGCAGAATGTAAGTTTACCAATGAAGTTTCAGATTATGAAGGACGTTTTGTAAAAGAATGTGACAAAGATATTATAGAACGCCTCAAAAACGAAGGAAGTCTTGTAAAACGAGACCAAATTCTTCACTCATACCCCCACTGCTGGAGATGCGGAAGTCCACTTATTTACCGAGCTATCGGAAGTTGGTTTGTTGGTGTAGAATCAATCCGTGATAAGCTCTTAAAAGCAAATGATCAAATCACGTGGCAGCCCGAACATATCAAGGCAGGACGCTTTGGTAAATGGCTCGAAGGAGCACGCGACTGGGCAATTAGTAGAAACCGCTACTGGGGAAACCCAATACCAGTGTGGAAATGCGATGATTGTGGAAAAAACATTTGTGTTGGAAGCCGAGATGAGTTAAAAGAGCTCTCTGGCCAATATCCAGAAGATTTACACAAACACTTTGTAGACAAAATAGAAATACCTTGCGAATGTGGAAAAACGATGAAACGTGTTCCAGAAGTATTAGACTGTTGGTTTGAATCAGGTTCTATGCCGTATGCGCAAAATCATTACCCATTTGAAAACAAAGAATATTTTGAAGGCCACTACCCTGCTGATTTTATTTCTGAAGGACTCGACCAAACAAGAGGATGGTTTTACTCTCTCACTGTTTTGGCAGCAGCGCTTTTTGAAAAACCAGCATTTAAGAATTGTATTGTAAACGGCCTAATCTTAGCTTCAGATGGGAAGAAAATGTCTAAAAGCTTAAAGAATTACACCGACCCTGCCATTGTTATGGATCAGTTTGGCGCAGATGCAATTCGTATGTTCTTAATTCACTCAGCTGCAGTAAAAGCTGATGACCTAAAATATTCCGATGAAGGTGTGCGCGATGTTCTCAAAGGCGTTCTTATTCCACTATGGAACTCATACAGCTTCTTTGTAACGTACGCAAACATTGACGGCCTAAAAGCTTCTGGGAAAGCGTTTGATAATGCATTACCAGTAAATCCTTTGGACCGTTGGATATTATCAATTACACAGAAAATGGTTAAAGATGTAACAGAAGCAATGGATAACTACGACTTATCAAAAGCGATAGATCCAATTGTTTTATATATTGACCAATTAAATAACTGGTATATCCGACGAAGCAGAAGGCGCTTTTGGAGAAGTGAAAATGATGGCGATAAAACAGAAGCATATGAAACATTGTACAGTGCACTAAAAACATTTACACAAGTTGCGGCTCCTGTTATTCCTTTTATTACTGAAGCGATGTGGCAAAATCTTCGACTGGGCGATGATAAAGAGTCTGTTCACTTATGTGACTACCCTCAATATGATGAATCAAAGAGAGA
This sequence comes from uncultured Treponemataceae bacterium, assembly GCA_964372135.1. Classification (GTDB taxonomy): domain Bacteria; phylum Spirochaetota; class Spirochaetia; order Treponematales; family Treponemataceae; genus CAYJFX01. The sequence goes on from CAYJPS010000002.1 coordinate 18,548, forward strand.
TTTAAGCCTAGAGTTCGAAATGGATACAGTACAAAAAGCTGTATCAATGGGTCGCTCTTTACGATATCAGTACAACTTAAAAATTAGACAACCATTAAAAAGTGTTGAATTTGTAACTCGAAATCCGGAAGAAAAAACAGTTTTACTTGCAATGGAAGAATCAATTCGAGAAGAATTGAATGTTAAAAAAATCGTATTCCACGAAAGAGAAGATGAACTTGTTGAATATAAGGCAAAGGCAAACTTTAGAACACTAGGTAAAGAACTTGGCCCATTAATGAAAAAAGCCTCTAGCATAATTGAAGAGCTTGACCAAAATGCAATACAGTCATTATTGGAAGGTTCTACATTAAGTATTGACGTAGAAGGAAAAACAGTTGAGCTTACCGAAGAAAAAATTATTGTTGAGCGTATTGAAAAAGCTAACCTTAAAGTATTAAATGAAGGTACTCTCACCGTTGCACTTGATTCAGAAATTACCGAAGAGCTACGACTTGAAGGATATGTTCGAGACTTAGTACGAGGTATTCAAAATGAACGAAAAGAAAAAGGACTTGAAGTAAGTGATAGAATAAACCTATGCGTGTCAAGTAGCAGTAAAGATGATTTTGAAGATCTGAACAAAGCCTTTGATGATTTCGTCGATTATATTTCTAGTGAAACACTTTGCGTAGAGGCAACATGGGTTGACTCTATTACAAAAGGAACAGACATCGAAGCAGGCGACTGCACTTGGAGGATTTCAATTGAAAAAGCATAACTATTTTTTTGCATTAACCATTTTAATTATTCTTGCTCTTACCGGCTGTGCTACTATGCCAGACTTCACAAAAGAGATAGACCCACTAACTATTTTTGATGAAAATGCTACAATGTATGCACATGTAAAAATATCAGGAAATGAGGGTGTATTAGAAAACCTTATTCTTAATAATATTGAGGGAATGGATGAAGACTCATTAGATACTATTCTTGAGCGAAGTCATTCACTGTATATTGCAGTTTTTGAGGAAACTGCAAGTACACCTGCATATATTCAACTTGCACTTCAAGGCTCTTTTCCAGTATTATTTGTCAATGCCTCCCTCAACTCAAATAGGGGCTGGCAAAACCATAGTGCAGACATTGACGGTAGTACCTATAGGTACAAACAACATTCTACAGGAATAGAACTTGCAACTCTTTCTTCAAATCTCATTGTATTATCAAGCCACAATGTAAGCAGAATGCAAAACAGATTTATGAAATCCTTGTTTAATACCATTGTATTCCCTGTAGCCTACGATGAACAAGGTATAGCTAATTCAATCAACACATTATTTATGAATGATTCATCAATTGCTTTTTATTTTCCTGAAGCTAAGTCTCTCATTTCATCTATGATTCCTATTCCCATTGAGCTTGCAGTTGATTATGCGTATGCATCTATAACCATTATAGATGATGAAAACTTTTTGCTTTCGGTACAATTAAAAATGCAGGATGAAAGACTGGCAAGAGGAACCATGACATTGCTGTCTCTTGCACTACTTGGATCAAATATAAAAGCAGAGCTTCTAGAAGGCGGAATCATTGCACTCTCAGATTTACCTCTTAGCGCTACTTTTTTAGAAGAAATGTTTTAATAAATCACGACTTGCGTCGTGGCTCCTTTTTTTAATTAATTTTTATGAGGGGGAAAACCAAGCTACTTGCGAAGCGCAGTTTTTCCCCCTCAAACTCCCCCTATAGCTCGCTACGCTCCCTGCTCTAAGGGGTGTAGCAAGAGGGTTAAACGGGTCCTTGCACGCTGTTTACTATAAATGAATTAAAACCACATAGAACTACCACTAATTCTATCTCATATTTACTCATCTATTTTAGTAATACTATTTGCCAATCTATTAAGTATTAATATCAAGGAAATCATGAATTGTAACAAAAAAAATTGAATTTTTAGTAAATAGGTATTGTATTCCCAATATTTATATGTTATATTAGTATTATATTACTATAATTTACATAAAAATAAGTAATTATTTCCCATTATTTTTGTAATTATAGGGAATTAACTACCAAAGGAATGCTTTATGATACCAAATTTGCTTATAGAATCAAAAAAATTTCTTGAAAGAAGTGGATTACCGTACAGAAGATACTTTATAAAAGGCGATAAAATTAAGCACCGTCTTACCATAATTACAGGCCAAAGAGGTGTTGGTAAAACGGTAACAATTGCCCAGTACATGAAAGAACAAAGTCATTTAAAATCTCTATATGTAAGCATGGACAGCTTTATTGTTGGTGATACAAGTATGTACGAAATAGCAGAGCAATTTGAAATGCATGGAGGAAAGCTTCTTTGTTTTGATGAAATTCACAAATATTCAAATTGGTCTCAAGAGTTAAAATCAATCTATGATAATTTTCCTAACCTTCAAATTCTTGCAAGCGGTAGCTCCGCACTAGAAATTAACAAAGGTGCATACGATTTAAGTAGGAGAGCGCATATTCTTAAAATGGAAGGTATGAGTTTTAAAGAGTTTTTAGAATTGAGTCTAAACATAGAACTGCCTGAACTCACCCTTGAAGAGATACTAAAAAACCATGAAACCCTCGCATTTGACATTGTAAGCAGGCTTGAAAAACTTGATAAAAAAGTACTTCCCCTTTTTAACAGGTATTGCAAAATTGGATATTATCCCTACTTTTTAAGTGTAAATGATGATAACATTTTTTTTGACATGTTACAAGAAAATATTAATGTATCAATTTCTAGTGATTTACTCTTTGTATATCCAAGTTTAGACGGCAATGCAATAAAAAAGCTAAAACTACTGGTGAGTATAATTATGGAAAGTGTCCCCTTTGTACCTGTAATGGAAAAACTAAAAACATCTCTTGATGTGGGAGATGCAAGAACATTAAAAGAATACTTTTTAAAACTAGAAGATGCAGGAATTATTAAACTTCTTATGAAGTCAAGCTCTAAAGGACTTGCAAAACTTGAAAAGCCTGAAAAAATTTATTTAAACAACACAAACCTCTTACACATACGAAACGCAGAGATAGGCACAATTAGAGAAACTTTTTTCCTAAAAATGCTCAGCGTTGTAAGCACTGTTACCTATCCCAAAAAGGGCGACTTTTTAGTTGATAACAAGTATGTTTTTGAAATTGGTGGCAGAAACAAAAGTTTTGAGCAAATAAAAGACATTGAAAACAGTTTTCTTGCTCTTGGCGACATTGAAATTGGTTATAGAAATAGGATACCTTTGTGGTTGTTTGGGTTTATGTATTAGGGGTAATTAATTAATTCCCCCGCTTGCAAAAATCACACTATTAAGATATACTAAAATTAAGAAATTACACAGGAGCCACTATGAAAGACAATTCAAAAATAATACTAAAAGCAGAAGCACTTGACGGCTATTTAACAGAAAAAGATCAAGCTTATCTTTCAAAAATGGATAAACTCTATGATGAAACAATGGCTTCTTTTAAGATTATTGCTTCAGGTGGATTTGGATCAACCCTAGCACAAGAAGAAAAAAAGATTATTTCATCTTTTAACGAAATGGGCCAGTTTATGCAAGAAATTTGCAAAGAAGTTCCTGCACTTAAAGTTTTTTCATTTGAAACAGACCCTTCAGCCCATGCAGAAGCCTCTCGTGTAATAGCAAAACTACGCGACACCAGAACAGGCCACGATGAGTTTGTGTATTATACACAGAGAGCGTATGAAATGCTTTTTAGAATGGCGTATGCAGGAAATCAAACTGAAAACAAAAACTATCTTGTGGTAAAAACACCTGTAACCGTACCAGTACAAAACTATTCAGTTCATAAAATACCAGATATTGACTATAAAATTGAAAACACCGTAATGTGTGTTATGCTTAGAGGAGCCCTACTTCCTTCTATGATTATGTCAAAAGAATTTGAAGAATATTCATCTCACGGATATGTGACACCTTTTGCATTATTTAAGATAAAGAGAGATGATACGAAAAAAGAATCAAATATGGAATACATATTAGATTTACAGAAGTCATTTTTTTCTTTAGAAGAACTCGATGGAAAAGATTTGGTTTTTGCTGATCCAATGAACGCAACAGGCGGCTCACTTGTAACAATTGTAAACTATTTATTAGAAAATGGTGTAAAACCAAAGTCAATTAAGTTTTTTAACGTAATTTCAGCCCTTAAGGGAAGTTTACGAATTGTTAGAGCCCTTGAAAACTGTACATGTTATACCTTATGGATGGATCCTGTTTTAAATGCTTCAGCGTATATTATGCCAGGCCTTGGAGATGCAGGAGATAGGCTTAATGGAGTTGATACAGAAGAGAATCAGCGAAACATTATTCAATTAATTGCAGACTATGGTTCAAACATATCAGGGCTTTATCGCTCGCAATTAAACAAAATAGAGCAAACAGTTTTGGGTCAATAATGAAACCTATTGTTTCTTTGCTATGCGCATTTTTATATATCCTTATGTTTGCTTCCTGTGCAAGTTCAAGTAAGGTAAAGAATGATTTAATAGACAACGAAAAATTACTTTCTGAATACGCACTTTTAGCACAGGAACATTCTAACTTAGGAGAACATGAAAAAGCGCTAGAACTTTTACTTGAGGCGGAAAGTCTTTCAAGCAAAAACAACGAATTAACATATATGATAGCTCGAACTGCAGCGCTTGCTAAACAATGGCCAATTGCTATAGAGCAGTATGAATTGCTCCTTAAGCAAGATTCAGAAAACCTATTACTACAAAAGTCTATTGCGTGGATTTATGCACAAAGCGGAGATATTAGCACTGCTGAAAACATGTACGAATCTTTATACGAAAAGCATAGTTATGATAAAGACATCTGTACTAATTACATCCTTGTGTTGGCTGCTAATAACAATCAAGAAAAGGCATTAAGCATTCTCACCGAATATGCTTCTATATACCCAGAAGAAGCAAATATTTCTGAACTTAGAGAAATAATAAACAGCAAAGAAAATTCAGAGGAACATCAATCTTCTAATGAAACAAATAACGAAACCTCTATAGAGTAGAGTTAGAAACATACTGGCTGTATTTTTCAGGACTCACTCTAAAGGCAACAATAGGAACATCTTCTTCCATAAATGATCTAGCAACAGCCTGTGAAGCTTCTGTAATTATTCTACTTCCTGGAAGCATACGTAGTGCTCTTGTAGAAAGACCTATCCCAATTGATGTATCAGTAAGCTCTTCATTACTTAAAAGCTCCGACAACAAACGGTATAATTCTTCAGTCAACAGCATTGATTGGTCTAAATTTACATCCAGCATAATTCCAGCAAAGCCATCAGCCTTATATTCAAATACAAGGTCACGATACTTGAAATAATTTAAAAGTAAGGTTGCTATCTTTTTTTTAATTGCTATATTGCTTTCTACACCTTTTACTTGTATAAAAACTAAAGCGAGATCTTGCTCTGATGATGCAGCACGTCTCAACTCTGAATCTAAACGTGTTTCTAAGTATGATTCCCAGCCAATGCCCGTGGAATCTGAAAAAAGTCCTTTTGGATCATTTGACGGAGAAGCAGCAATAGCGTCTTCTTCTTCAACACTTGCATCATCCTTAGTTACAGTTACATTTTGTATATTTACAGTCTCAGAAACTTCTTCTTTTTCACTTACAAGATTTGAATTATTAGCAGTTTCTTCATGCACATATTCTTCAACAAAATTTAGATCGTATCCTGCATCATCATCATCAATTGCTTGCTCATGTTCTGATTCTCGTATTTCATCGTGAATTTCATCAACCGTATCTTTAACTTCACTTTCTTCTGATGATTCTTTTTCTGTTCCTACAAAAAAATTATCCCACGAACTTTCTGTTTCCTTAAAAACAACAGGTATTGTTTCACGCTGGTTTTCTACAGTTTCATTATACTTTTTGTATGAATCATTTTTAGGCCCAATACGCATAACTGCTGTCGATTGTGAATTTGACAAAGATGCATACACAATTATAACTACAAGAAACAATGTATATGCCAGAATAATTAAAAAAGATACCCTTGCAGAATTGTATATATCTTCAGGGCGCAAAATGTAGCTTACCGCATTTAACACACTACTTGAACCACTTTGGCTTAAAATTGACATTGAATGCGTTTTTAACATTGGAGAAGAACTTAATAACATTGGCATATTATTTGTGTCAAATTGAATGACGTTGGAAGAAAGCGGATACGCAAAAATTGGCGTATTATTTTCTGAAAAAATAACAGCACCTATGTATGAGTTTTGATCAACGGCATTTTTTACATTTTGATAATAGAGCTCAAAATCTTCCGCATCTTTCAAAGACATATAAGAATTGATGTCTGCTTGTTGAACAAACGCAGAAAACTCATTCTGAGATTGCTCTTCACCACGAATCATAGTTGCATAAATGGAAACACCAAAGTAGACTATAGACAAAATGAATACTATTACCCCACTATATGCAACAAACTTGTATTTATTACCACCCATAATAACTCCAATATATTGTAATTATAACACTATTATCTATTTATGTATAGTTGCATTTAAGCCAATTTCATAAATTTTTGTAGTTTTTAAGTCTTCTGGAAAATGCATTGCAAACCATGAAATGTATGGTAATAGTGTGACAGCAAGTGCCTTTTTATCATTTGCATTTGGATTTTGTATGAGTTTTTTTAACTCATCACAATAATGCTCAACAAAACCCTCAGCTGGAAACGTACAGCTTTGTTTATGCGGCACAAAATCAGTTGCAAAGTTCTTTGAAACTACATTCCGTGTAGCAAAAAAATCGTCAAAATGTTTTTTGTAGTTTTGGAGAAGATGTGTCGTTTTTTCTCCCCCTACTGAAACAAGCTCTGTTCTAAACATTATTGAAGAGAATAAATTCTGGGTAGTACAAAGCTTAGTTGAACAAGCGTCAAATATCCTATCCATATAAATACCTTTTGCGTACATTTTTCCTTGAAGGTACGCAAAATCGCATCCTGCGCTTTCAATCTTCGTAAAGCCAGCTTGATTTGCAAAATTTAATGCAGCAAGGGTTACGGTACCTGCAGAACTACTGAATGTGGGAAAAAAACTTTTACTTGTTGCTTCTTCATACCAATTGCTAATGTAGGAGCAAAGAGGATGTTCACTTTTAAAATAGCACAGAAGCCCTCCCTTATCCATAATACTCTTTGGCGCTATTGAATTGGCACATAAATCAAATGCAAATATTGTCGAAGCTTCTTTTTCACCCATATAATGGCTATACGATATGTGTTGTGCATCCACACTGATAACAACATCACACATAATTCCTTGCTCCCTTAGAGAGCTGTATGCAGTGTCAGTTGCAATAATAAAATATTTGTTTCTATTACTGTGAAGATTTGAATATGAAGTTTCTAAGCTTGGCCCAGCTCCTGCAATAAATGCTGTTTTATTAATAGGAAACGTTGTGTTATAAAAATCGATCAAGTTGTTATCACCGCATTGTTCACATATTTGTAAGTTTTGAAATATATTTCTATGCCACAGTTTTCCAAAGTGTGCTTGAACAGAAATATCTAATGAAATCTTTTCTAAAGTGCTTTTTACAATTGATTTTATTGATGAAAAATCATCACCATTCACATCTACCCACGAACGAACAGGGTATAACGAAAAGTTTCCATCCAAGGGAGGATAGTACGAGTTTAATAATGTGAGCTCCAGCATGTCAATTGTGCATAATATATAATCTGTTGAAATTTCTACACTATATTGAGATTTCAAAAAATCAATACTTTGGGAATTCTTTTCAACGACGATAATTTTATTGTTCGGAAAACGCTCTTTTACTTTTTGAACATGAATACCTGAAGTGTATCCTACAATGACTGTAAATCCTTCCTCAACCATTTGTGCAAATTGTTCGGCTTCTTTCGTGGGGTTGTATAAAGAACTTGCAGGCTTCTCACCTACGTAACAAGGAACCTTTTCACCAGTCTTTGCCGTTTTCCATGACTCATAACAAGAACTCATACGCATGCCGCCTCAACAATTTTGAAGCAAGCACTTAATGCTTCTTCTAGCTTTTCTTTGCAATCTTTTGACTGTGGATGTTTTTGTAATGCGAGCATTTCTGCAAGAGCGCAGTGTTCTAACCATTCATCACAAGGCGTCTCTTTTTGCATAGAAATAAATTTTTGCAAAAGTATTTTTCTACTTTTAGAATCCAAAAGAACCCTTTCATGCTTAAAGAAAATAGAGCTTTCATTATTTGAAGTACTATATGGAAAAGAAATACTTTCCCACGCAATGTCTTTTATATCGCCAAGAGTCTTAACATATTCGTCATTTGTCACTATCCTAAAAAATTTTTTTGAAAAGTCTTTGTTTCGAGTACTAAACCATTGACGATAGATATCCATCGGAGAAAGTTTTTCATTTCTATTTTGAAGCAAGGGCAAAGATATGCGAGATGACAAGGGCTTTAAGCGATAGTCATGAAGTGAATGAATTTTTTCATGCGCATTTGGCTGAGCATGTGAATATGTATTTCCAACAGATAAATCTAAACCAACCGAATAAACATTTTCGTCAGTTAAAGACAATGCAAAAACCGCTGCAGTTCCACTCACAGTACCATTTCTCTCAGCATTCATTGCAGAAATATCGCAATATTTTAGCAGCCTTGCTTCTAAGCCGTCATTATACGTTAAGGGTATTATAGGGAACCTTTCCAGTATTTTTTTAGGAACATTTCCTTCTGCTGGAACGGCAAGAGGAATATGTATATTTCGCCTATGCAATTTTAGTAGAACATCTAAATGATTTTTTGCATAATATCCACCATCGGTCGAAATACACATATCGGGAATGATATCATTTTGAACCAAACATTCTAAAGCAGATGAAAGTGATATAACAAAAAATCTATCTTTGTATTCTTTTATGTGCCCAATAGATTTTTGTAATGTATAACCAGAAGCTATGAGAAGTATAGGTTTCTCGACTTTTTTTAACAACACACTGTTTTTTGTAAATATACAAAAATTAAACATATTTTTAAGCCATCTTTTAGAAAAATAGGACCTTGTTGCTAGTACATTATGTGTTTTTTGCAACAGCAAGCGTACTGTTTCCCATGCAATTATACTTTCATTGGAAAAATATGATGCGGCAGCTTTCCACTCAATTATGAGAGGAGCCGCTAGAACTATTTCGCCTAATTCTGAAAAAATTTCTTCGCAAAAGTTTTCTTTATGCGTAGAATGTGTGCATAAAAATGTTGCACTGCATTCATAGCTATTGTCTTTGAACGCTGTATATATTTCGTTGTTTTCACAAAAAAAAGAGTGATATTGCACATTATAGATTTGTGCATTTGGAAAGCGCATTTTTAAAAACGAGTTGCAATATGGAAGAGTACTCCCTAACAATATTACACAAGAGGGTTCGTATGTACATTCAATTGATTCAACAAATTTTTCAGCTTCATTTTCAGGATTGTATGTAGAATGCAAAAAACGCCCATCAACCGAACAGGTCACGCTAGCGTTTTTTGCGGTATCAAGGCGTATTTTCATATCTGTACTATCTATTTAAGCTATTCCCAAATCTGTAAATAATTTCTTATATCTATCAAAATATTCAGATTGTGCAAATTCTGAAATCTTGTCTTCAGGCAAACTTTCAAGAAGTCGATCCATGTACGAAAGAACAGATTTTATTTCCTCTTGCATATTTCCACCAATGCTGCCACTTTCATTAATTGTAGTGCTTGAATCGTCTGCAATATCTGTTTCCCATTGATCACTGCTAAATACTGAGCTCACTGGATCATTGATATCAGGTTCATAAAAACCGTCGACAATATCGCTGTCTTTTATATCATCAGATAACTCATCATCTGCTTCAATAAAATCTGAATCATCAATAATAGTATCTTCATCAAGCGCTTCTTCCGCTGGGTCTTCTTGTAAGTGCTTCATTGAATCGTCTGAAATATCATCTTGCTCTTCTTCGTCATCAAAAAAGTTTACAGGAGATGAATCAACAACTAAGTCTTCAATTACAGGAACATCAATTTCATCAGGCAATGAATCCTCAGAATCAATGTCAAAATCAATGTCATCCAAACTTGGTTCAACGAGTTCTTTATCTTCTATAACTAAATCATTATCTGAACTTGAAAAATAATCATCATCTAAAGAGTCAACATTGAATTCATCTTCATCGATTACAGAATCATTATTCTCTTCTATTTCATTTGTAATAACTACTTCTTCGTTTACTTCTTTGTTTACTTCTTCACTTGCTTGACTTTCTTCTTCATGAGCTTCATCATCAATAGTAAAATCAGCACTTGTTAGAATGTTATTTAGCTCATCACCAGACAATGCAATTGTATCATCGCCTTCGTAATCGCTAAAGAATCCACCCTCTGGTGTTGCTTCACCTTTTGCAGGCGCTTGCCCGCCGTCTGTTTTTATTTTTGCAAGTTCAGATTTGAACTGAGACATTTCTTGTCGTAAGTTAGATAGCTCTTCAACAATTTTGCTGAGCATATCATTTGAGTCTGAAACCTTAGCGCTGCTTTGCGCTTGAGTATCTTCTCTTGGCTCTATATTTATATCAAAGTCTTGCACACTTTCTTCTTCATCAAAGCTATCTGCATAAACTGTATTGTCAGTTGAAGAAGGGATGTCATCTAGAGATATTTCTTCGCCTAAGTTAATTTCATCATTCTCTTCAATATCCATACTATAATCAGTTTCATCAATAATATCTTCAAATACAGTACTTTCGCTTGTATCTTCAAAGGAAACATCCATATCTATTGGAGAATTATCTTCATCTTCTTTGATAGCTGATCCCTCTTCCATAAACTCATCAAATGATATATCCATGTCAGATGAATCATCAAAAACAGATAAATCATCCTCACCAACATCAATGCTTGAAATACTTTGGCTAGAGTCTTCACCCATTAAATCAAAATCTGAATTTAGATCTGGATCAATGCCATCAGAATCATCAGATGCAACTTCTGTTGAAAAATCATCCATAGAGGTTGTATCACCAACTTCCATAAAGCTGTCAAAATCAACATCTAAACTATCACTTTCAGTACCATCATCATCATCAATGCTCATTCCACTTGTAATGTTTAACAGTTCATCGGTTGTAAGTGTAGTGTTCTCTGATTCATCCTCTATAACTTCATCGTCTTTCATCTCAATGTCATCACCAAAACTTATGCCAACATCTTCATCTACATTTTCATCTTCAGAGAATATTTCTAAATTATTTGTATCAAAATCACTTTCATCCAAATCAAAATCATCACCGAAGTCTGTATCAGTTATTTGAGTCATTTCATCTGCACTATTTTCAGTTGGAGATTTTTTTACCCAAACTCCGTATTGTTCTAGTGTATCATCGGTGTTTTCACCATCTAGTCTTTCGTGTTCTATTGACATAACCACTCCCATGGTATAATTTACATACATTTATATATCGGCACATTTGTTAAAATAATTTAACTAAAAAAGTTTCTCTAATTTTCATTATACACTCTTTTTCTATTCAAGAAAACCCTAAAAAAGCCGAAAATTGAAAATATGAGCCGATTTCATTTATTATTTTCAGCCTGCTGCGCTGTATTTGTGTATGTTTGTATTTCAGTATTTGTTGGTCAAAACGGAATGTGGGCATACAGACAACTAGAAAGCCACAAGATTGTTTTGGCACAACATTTAATCTCATTACAAGAAGTAAATGAGCAATTAACCATTGATACTCACGCTCTCAGGCAAGATGAAGGAGTTTTAAGAGCATATGCAAAGAAAATGGGATTTGTGAATGAGGGAGAGCGACTGTTGAAAATAAGTGGTTTTGCAGATACTCCGGCATTTGTCTACAATGCTGGATCAAAAATTTTAAGTCCCGAAATTATATATGTGCCTGATTGGCTTGCTAAATGCATAGGCTTTTTTATATTTATTTGCATTAATGCAATTCAATCATTAGTTTATTTAAAAAAAAGTATAAAAGTATATGATAGTATCCAAGTCTAATCCAGATAGCGAATTCATTGTTGCAAAAGCATTAAAAGAGCATCAAGTTGTAATTATTCCTACTGATACTGTTTATGGATTTTCTGGTATTGTACCTTTTTCTGATGCGGCAATTAGATCTATAAAGGGCAGAAGTGAAACAAAGCCGTTTATACAGCTAATATCAGATCCTAGCGAAATAGAAAAATATTCATCTACAAAAGTGCCTGATAACATACTGCAATATATGCCAGGACCTCTTACGGTCATTGTAAAAAACAAACAAAACGACGGCACAACAGCATTTAGATGTCCAGATGATAATTGGCTTAGAAACCTAATCAAGCAATGCAACGCTCCCCTTTATTCTACTAGCACAAATAGATCTGGTGAAAAAATTTTATTTGATGTAATGGAAATGGAAAAAGAGTTTGGTAAAGAAGTTTATTGCATTGTTGAAGATAACGCAACTATTAATAAAGAAAGTAGTCCTTCTACCATTGTTGATGTGAGTAGCGGTGAAATAGTTGTTGTTAGACAAGGCGCTCTTCGCCTAGAAGTTTAAAACCTAGCGATACCATTTTACAGGGATTTCTTCTTTTACTGCAACAGTCTGTCCGTTTGGATCTCTACCCTCTCCAAATGTATGCTTTACGCCAGTAAGTGAATTCTCATTATCAATAGTAAGTTCCCATTCTATAAGACTACCATCCAAAGCTTTTACAAGCGCAACTTCTCTCGGAAGCTCTGGAAAAAACGATGCATTTGATTTACTTTCTTGCTTTGCAAAGAATGAATTGCCATCTACACTGACACTAATGTTCATGCTTGCTCCATTTTCAAATATTACAAAGCCCTTTCCACCTCTCAGAATTACGATTTTATCTATATGTTCTTCTCCATACCAAGTGCCAAACAGATTTGCTATGGTAACAGATCCCACATCTTCCTCGCTCGATGAAGTACTTTGTGCATATTCTTCGGGTTTATCGGTGTTTGATTCATATTTTTGAAGCAAGTCATTTAAAGTGTCTTTTGCATCGATAAGAATTCTATAATACTCATTATATTTATACTCAACCTGAACTTCTTCATTTGATAAAAAATCAATGAGATGCAAACTTGTAAGCCACATGCTGTCATCTTCTACTATTTTATTATAAAAAACTATATCATCGCTTTCTTTATGTTCTTCAAGCACTTCTTGTGTATAGACCGTTGAGCGCATATCGTGGAGATTAAATGAATTGCTCAACTGAAACTGTGAATAAAAAAGATCTGCTGAAACCTTAAATTTTGATGCATCACTTGAGGCTATTGAAGAGCCATAAACATAAAGGTCTCTTTTTTCGCTTGACGTCTCTTGCGAAAAAGCAGTATGCATTAATGAGAAAAAAAGAATTGTTAACACTGCAAGATGCATTGTAGCACCTGTGCAGTTTTTAATATTCATGTTATCTGTCTTGCAACCCCTTGCGAAATTCTCGTTGCATATCGAGTTTCACATCGCGATCTCGAATATCAGATCTTTTATCGTAGCTTTTTTTACCACGGCACAAGCCTAACGTAACTTTAACTCTTCCATTTTTTAGATAAAAATCAAGCGGAATAAGGGTAAAACCTTTTTCATCTACCTTTCTTTTAAGTCTCTTTATTTCATCGGAATGAAGCAAAAGTTTTTTATGACGCTCTGGCGAGTGATTAAAAATTGATGAAAAAACATACTCAGAAATATGCCAATTCTTAACCCACACTTCACCATTTATAATCTCAGCAAATGCATCAGGAAAAGACATATTTCCAGCCTTAACCGACTTCACCTCGGTTCCTTTTAATTCAACACCACATTCAATAGTATCATCAATTGTATAATTAAAGCGTGCTTTTCTATTTTGTGCAATGGTCTTCACTTTGCCGATACTCATACGTATAGTATACGATAAGTTTTAAAAACGCTCAAGAGGTAAAGTGATAATAATTAAAATAAATAAAAGCTAAAAAAGTGTATAACAAAGTCATTTTTTGTATGAGTAAAAATTAAAACTGTTATTGGGAGTAATGAAGATCAATAATTAGCTGCACTTCGCTAATACTTTTGCCAAGTTTATTTGCAATATGCTCGCTTGATAAACCATTTTCAACCATTTGCAAGACTTTTTCCTTAAATGACACTTGTGGCAGTGGCGAGTCTTCTACGTGCACAATAGTAGGCATATCTACTTGATTGCCCCCATCACTTTCTTTGCTATCAACTTTATACGAATCAAAATCTATAGACAATTGTACGGCTTGAGAATGGTCACCTTCATCTGATACCTGACTCATTTTTTGGTACATTTGCGCAGCTTTTTGTTTTGGCTTTATTTCTGTTCTTGTGGATAAGCGATCCAATACTTCTTTTTCACGTATTTTACCTGCTTCCTGACCCTGCATGAGAAGAAGTCTTCTATCTGCTTCTTCAATCAGCGATCTTAAGCTTTTAGCCCTTTCTTCCATCAATGTAACATCATCTAGTGCTGTTTTATTTATCTCAATTAGAAGTTTATCAACCTCATTTTTTATATCAGTAAGTAATGCTTGGGGTGAAAAAGTACGTCGCAACCGAAGAAAGAATACAATCCACAAAGCAAGATTTATAAGAGTAATTATTATTAGTAGAACAACTTCACCTGATATCATGTAAACTACCCTGATATATCGATGTGCTGGCCGAGGTGAGGGTCCGTAATAACTTGAAACACGTCTTCTTTTGGGTCATCCTTTTTTTCTTCACGCTCCCTTGCTGTATCACTTTCACTTTCGCCATTTTTTCTATCTTTGACATTCATTGGACCTTCATCATCCATATCAGTTTTTTCAACAGTAGTTGACTTTTCTTGTAGTCTCTTTGTAAGTTCTTCTTGTTGTATAGCACCTTGCAATTGCATCGCTTGCTGCTTTTGTGCCGTTATCTTGGAAACTTTTTCTAGAGAAGTATAGATTGTTTGTAAATCAATTGGTTGAATAGCCATCAGGTACTCGTGCTTCGTCTTCGGCTTGTGCAGCCTCATATTTTCCGTATCGAATAAAACCATCTTCATAGAAGAAGGTTACCGCTTTTGTTTCATTTCTTATTTCTTCTTTGACGTCACGAATATTTATTTTAACACCTGAATAAACAGCTCCTGATGCAGATACTGTTCCAACGATTTTTAGTTCGCGTAAATGATCTTGCAATTCCTGAATTTCAGCAGACATTTGGTCTACTTCAGAGTGAATCTCTTCTTTTCTATTCATGAGCGTACCCAAGTTTTCTTCTTTTTCAGGTGGAAGCGTTTTACGAATTTTCTTTTGTTGTTCAAGGGTCTGAATGTCAAGTTCGAGTTCGTTAAGTTCTTTTATCAATGTTGCTTGCTTTTCTGTTAACTCATCAAGGCGTTTTTTCGCTTTAGGATCATAACCTACTGACAAAATTGTTTCACTAGCACCAGCACTATTACCTATTGTCTTTGCTCTAATTTCTTCTGTAGCAAAGGAATGCCCACCAATAATACTTGCCCGCTTTCCTTGAACTAATATTTTTTTATTACTGGTTACATTCGAATTAATAATACCATCCCTAACAACTATAAAACCTTCTGCATCTACGGTTGCGTTTTGAATAAATTTCGCCCACATAGAACCACCAGCTCGTATGTACCCCTGATCTTTACCCATAACACCCAAAGACACAACAATATCACCATCTGCTTCAAGTACACTGTTCTCAACGGTTCCATATACTTCAATGTTTCCAGAAGCTTTTACTTGGAATCCATCTTCAACATTACCCTTAATTATAACGGTACCGAGGAATGTAATATTTCCTGTTTTAATATTTACACCGTCGACTTCCATAATTGGTTCAACGTTTATTTTATCATTAACAAGCAATACTTGCCCATTTACCGTTGCTCTTATCGTTCTTCCATCTGCATCAACTGAAACATTTTTTCCTAACGGCAATGAAATATCTTTACCATTTTTTGCTTCTAAGAATCGTCCTAACAATGTATGCCCAGGTTTTCCTCTTTCTGGAAGCATTTTTTGTGCTAGCGCTTGGCCTTCTACAACATTTTGAATAAGATTAAGCTCTTTAAAATCTACTTGGCCAGAATCTGATTCTTTCATATGAAGATTGGATTTATCTGTTTCAAAATTATATGCAATATATGCATCTCGCCCATCAACAGGTTCAAGTCCTTCTGCAACAACATATGGCACACCATATACAGGGTTATCAATATATTCTAGAATTTTATCATGCTCAAAGTCATTGGCGATGCCTTGACTTCGAAGTACTTGCTCAATTCTTTGAGCTGAAATATCTGCACCACCAATGGCAGGGGCAGTTGCAACAATACTTGCTCGCATTTCATCTGGAGATAAATCAATGTAGAATGTAGCATCCCCTGATTGATTATGAGTATATTGCCCCACAGGCTCATACTCGCCATTTGTAGTATTTTTTGCATATTCTTTAACAAGATTTTGGTCAACAGATATTGTATCACTTCGTTGGAGACCTTCTAAAATCATCTTAGGATCTACAGGAAGTCCTGAACCAATAGGTGCAATAACCTTAATGTGCAACTCAGATCCAAATCTATGTATGTAGAATACACCATCAACATTTTTAATTTGTGCTACATTGTCTATATCATCATTTTCTAATTGGCCATCGCCAGTATTCTTTCTTCCTTTTTTTGCATGCGATTCATTTTCATACACACGCAATGACCACGGCTTTTTCATTAAAGACATAAAGCCTTTATACCCTTGTTCTAGTACTTCATATTCAAGCACAGAAACGCGGGATTCTAATTGTATGGCAGCATCGGCTAAAGCTTCTTCTATAGAATCTGCGTGAATATCCACATACCGAATATTCCTATCTTTTTCAAATTGAGATTCCATATCAGCACGTAGCTTTTCTAGTGTTACCAACCTTTTCCTCCGCTCCTACATAATGCCTTTGCGAACATTTGTTAATTTTGCTCTAAGCCTCATATTTGCCTTT
The DNA here is from genome assembly GCA_964372135.1 of uncultured Treponemataceae bacterium. Lineage (GTDB taxonomy): Bacteria > Spirochaetota > Spirochaetia > Treponematales > Treponemataceae > CAYJFX01. The sequence continues at coordinate 35,637 of CAYJPS010000002.1, forward strand.
GTATGCAATTGGGAAATTCTTGATTCACTTACTTGCAATACTTGGCCAATTTCTTTAAATGTTAAATCTTCATGGTAATACAAAACTAGTACCATTTTTTCTTTTTCTGGAAGCTCGTTAATTGCCTCCATTATTACACGTTTTACTTCCTCACGCTCAACAATAACATCAGGATTTAAGCTAGAAGGGGATTCTATGCTGTCTCCAATAGACATTCTATCAGATGATTCACCAGAATACCAAACATCATTTAATGACAATACGCTTGTTCCTGATACTTTTAATACAGTATTATTAAAACTTTCAAGGCTTAGTCCCATAGCTGCCGCTATTTCTTCATCTGCAGCAGGTCGTCCAAGCCTCGCTTCAAGTTCAACAATTGTATCCTCGATTTCTCTCGACTTTTGACGCACAGAGCGAGGAACCCAATCCAATTGACGCAGTTCATCAAAAATTGCTCCACGAATACGAGTTACTGCATATGTCTTAAACTTTACCTTTTTATCTGGATCAAATTTATTTATTGCATCCAAAAGTCCAAATTGTCCGAATCCTACCAAATCATCAAATTCAACACTACTTGGCATATTGACAGCAACTTTCCCAGCCACATATTTAACCAAAGGCATGTATTGGCGTATAAAAGCATCACGCAATTGCGTTGACTTCGACTTTCGAAATTCTATCCAGAGTTCTTCTTCTGTTTTTTGCTCGTAGAGCGACGTTACCATTTTTAACACCTTTTTTATTTATAAAACAATTACGTATCTTTTGCCATAGCTGTTCTAATAGCCGCAGCTATATCCTTTGCATCTCCCATTTCAGAAACCGCAACGGGCTCCGCACTTGGCCGGGTTGCGCCTGTTTCAGCAAAAACTGAATCCTGTATTACGTCATCAGAGTTGCCAACATCGGCTTCACTTTCATCGACTCCTAAGCTTTCTATATCTGGAAGCTCTCCAAGTTCGGAATCGCCTTCTTCTCCTAACACCTCAGCACTTACATTATAACTAGAAGGGGTGCTATGCTGAGCTACACTACTTCCTGTATTTTCATTCGGTCCACTTGACCCCGAAATCATTGTCTCTGGTTCAACTTCCTCTAGTTCTTCTACAGCTTCTGCATCTTCAATAGAGCTCTGTGTCATTGATGCCAATGAACTATTTTGAAATGCTGCTGGTGTATCTACGTCAACTTGATTCTCAATTGAAGATTCTTGTTGGGAATTTGCATTCGGAGGTGGTGTATAGTCAGCAACATTAAAAGAAGGAGCAGTAGCACTATCGGGCAATTCGTCTTCAACCACAATGTCAACAGAATTAGCCGATTCTTCAGTCTTTTGTTCAGAAGACTCTGAATCTGAACTCTCTACACCTGCAAGAAAGTGGTTGTAAACTGTTATAGCACCAAAATACAATAACACAAAAACCCCACCAGAAAGTATTGCACGTAAAAGAATAACCCCAAAACTAACTTGACCAACAATTCCGGCTAAAAAAGATAAGAGAAAGCCCATGAAAAAAATAATTGATATAGTTTTTAGGTTAAACATATCCCCCCTATAAAAGCAACCTTCTAACACCGTATATATACACTATTAATATGAATACATACATACTTTGTATTAATGGCCTATTATTCTTTTATACTCCTTCTATTAGATTACGTCAAAAACCGCAAAACGTCAAGCTCTAATTTCGTGCATTTACCATTTTTGCTTGAATTTTCTGAAAAAGCGCCCAAAGCCTTCTTCAGCATTTAAATCCGTTTTTTCTATCCTTCCTACTATGTGTTTTATACACATAGAACACTTTGCATTTGGTTGCGATACAATAAAAGGCTTTTGGCGCAAAACAGAAGCCGATACCGCAGCATCATCATAAATAAATCCTAAATATTCAATCTCATAGTTTAAAAACTGTTGTGCAATAGAAATAATTTGTTCTGCAACTCTTTTTCCTTCCGAAGCTGAATGTACTCTATTTACCAAAAGTTTTAAATTTGGTCGATTATCAATCATTTCAGTTGCAATAATTTTAATAATTCCATAAGCATCAGTGATTGAAGTTGGTTCTGGCGTAGTTAGCACGTAGATTTCATCTGCAGCTGCAAGCAAGCCTAATACACTTTGAGCTATACCAGCGCCAGTATCAATAATAATAATGTCAGCGCTGGAAAGTTGCATAAATTCATCAGAAAAACTGGCCAATTCAGCTTCGTTCAAATTGGCTATTCGGGAAAAGCCATTAGCCCCAGGAACAAATTGAAACCCATACTCTGTATCACAAACGATATCTTTCATTTTATATCGATTATTCATAACATCTAAGAGGTTTGCCTTTGGAGCTGTTCCTATTAAAATATTGACGTTAGCCATTCCTAAATCACCATCAATAAGAATAACCTTTTTTCCTGCTTGGGAATACGCTATAGCCATGTTAACAGAAAGGTTCGTTTTTCCAACACCACCTTTACCACTTGTAACTGCTATAATTCGAGTTTTGTGATTATCAACAGCACTGGTTGGACGATACATGTCTTGTCTCTCCAATCTCTGCTGCATTAGGTCACGTAATTCAGATGCTTGATCTTCCATAAACTACCCTATCTTATCCTGAATAAATTTTTCATCTATATGATTCCTGTCTACAATAAACCCTGTTAAATTTGTTAAAAACGAAACTTCGTCTGCTTTTTTGAAATTGCGCGGAACTTTTTGTCCATCAGTAATATATGATACAGATTTTTGCTTTTCATCTAAAACACTAATTACGGTACCCATTGTGTCAGTTTCATCCAACTTTGTAACGATAACGGAGTCGTATCCAAATGTCTCATACTGTTGCAAAATTGTTCTAAGATCATTAGCTTTTGTTGGCGCAGAAACAGTTAAAAATGTTTTTAACTTGTGTGCTTTTAAATCTAACTTTGTTCGCAATTTTGCTAAACTATCATAATCTTTAGGACTATGACCTGCTGTATCTATCAGTATTACATCAACATCCCTACCATACAGCGTTAACAAATTTTGTAAATCCTCTATTGAATCTGCATATTCAACAGGAATCCCCATATGCAAGCCATAGGTTTCCAGTTGTTCTTTTGCTTGAACTCTAACATTATCAATTGTAATGAGGCGAATACTTAAACCTTTTGGAACACCGACATTCCCAATACCACTAAAATACGCTGCAAGCTTTGCTATGGTAGTTGTTTTACCAATACCAGTTGGGCCAACAAGTACAATGATTTCTGGTCGCTCAGTTGTGGAAATATCTGTAATCTGAATTGATTCCCCTATCCAGTCAATTACCGTTTTTTGAATTAAGTCGAAGTCTTCTAAATCATCAATAGAAAATTCTTTTTTAATTCGTTCCGTAATTTTTTTAATATACTCAGGAGTAAAATCATTCCCCTCTAGCAATTGCTTAATTTTCACGATTGAAGCTGGTTCATCTTGCTGATGCATATATACGTTATCAGTAATATGACTTCGTAGCTCTTGTATTTCATCCAAAATAAGCTTCATTTGTGGACTTTGAACATTTTGATTTGCCTCAAGAATTTTAGTTCTTTCTTCGTTAAAATCCATTGGCTGCGTAGTTGGCAAGCCTTGAAATGGGCGTTTTTGTTCTGTTAATAAGGGTACGTACCAAACTGTGCATTGCTTTCGCTTAATAGGTCCGAAAATCTTTTCATACGACTCTTGTTTTCGAACTATTTTATAGTGCTCTCCGTAAAGCTCTTTTATTCGCTTTCTGCATGCTTCTTCTGTGTCTGCAATTATTTGAATAGGTTTTTGTGTAAATGCATCAGTTACCAACTTTTATCTCTCCTAGATTTTCTAGCTTTATATCATTTGTTATTTCCGGAACCGAGATTACCACTAAGTTTGGCATTTCTCTTTCTGTGCTTGCTTTTACTAAGGCCCTTGCCTCTTCTGGACATAAAATAATTGGCATATACCCCTTGCCTTGTGAAAGTGCCACAGAAGAACTTAGGGCTGTAATCCAAGCACGTTGCAACATTGGATCTAAAGCTGCTATTGGACCATTAACTGTTTCAACTTTACTTTCAATTAATTTCTGTAAAAAGTCTTGGGCTACAGTTATTACATGCAATGTTTTATTTTCATCTGCATATTGAAGACATATTTGCCTACCAAGCGCTTGACGAACTTTTTCAACAAGAATATCGGCTTTTTTTGTAACGGCACCAAAATCGGCGATAGTTTCAAAAATAACAACCATATTTCTAACAGAAACCTGTTCTCTAAGCAGTCCTTGTAACACTTTTTGTATTTCGCCAATAGTAAATATTTTTGTTGCCTCTTCGACAGCAGTGGGATATTCTTTTTTTAGAGTATCAACAATTGACTGAACTTCTTGCCTTCCAAGAATTTCTGCTGCATGAGCTTTTATAAGCTCAGTTAAATGAGTTGCGATAATTGTTGGAGGGTCTACTACAGCATATCCTGCACGCTCTGCCCTATCCTTGTCTGCTTCTGAAACCCATATTGCGGGCAATCCAAATGCTGGATCTGTTGTTGATTCTCCTTGTAATTCTTCTGAAACCGTTCCTGTATTCATGCACATATATGATCCCATTCTAATACGGCTGGAACCAACTTCTATGCCTTTAACTTTAAAACTATATGCATTTGGCTCTATGTGCATATTATCCGTAATACGAATTCTCGGAACAACAAGACCTAAATCTAGGGCAAACTCACGCCTGATTCTTGTTACACGCTCTAAGAGTTCTGCACCTTTTTCTTTGTCTACTAATGGAATCAAGGCTAAGCCCAATTCTAACGAAAGTGGATCTAATGGCACTACAGGACTTATTTCTGCAATTGGTGTACCTTGAGTTTGTTGCATTTCTTTTTCTTTATTAAGTTTTGCTTCAAAAGATGCTTTTTCAAGTGACTGTAATCTTCTACCAATAAAAAAGAGCGCTACGCCTATCGGTGTAAGTATATACCACGGAAAACCAGGAACCAATCCCATTAAGGCCATAGTAACACCTGAAACATAAAAAACCCATGCATTTTGCGAAAATTGTTTTTGTATATCTGTTCCAAGAGTTGTTTTTCCATCGGACACTGACCGTGTAACAATAATACCAGTTGCAACCGAAATAAGGAGTGACGGGATTTGAGATAAAAGACCATCGCCAATGGTAAACTTTGCGAATATTTGAATAGCTGAAGCAAAATTTTCACCACTTGTCATACCAACTATGACTCCACCTATAAGGTTGATAAGGGTTATAAAAATGCCTACTTTAACGTTACCCGAAACAAATTTCGTTGAACCGTCCATAGAACCATAGAAATCTGCTTCTCTTTGCACATCCGCTTTTCTAATTCTGGCTTCTTCTTCGGTAATTGCTCCTGAGTTATACTCTGCTTCAACAGCAGCTTGTTTCATAGGCATCGCATCTAAGGTAAAGCGCGCTGCTACTTCCGCGATACGAGTAGCTCCCTTTGTAATAACGAAAGTTTGCACCGCAATAAGAATAATAAAGATAACCAGCCCTATAACAAGACCCCTTGTTCCACCGGTTCCTACAACGAATGTTCCAAACGCGGTAACAAGTTGTCCCTTAAAGTCTGTACCATCCATAAGGATAAGACGTGTTGAAGACACATTAAGTGCTAAACTGAATACAGTAGAAACAAGCAATACTGTTGGAAAAGAGGAAAAATCTATTGCACGGGGGGTATACATAACTATTAACAAGATTATCAGCGCAATCAAGAGATTAAGTGACATAAATGTATCAAGTAATATTGGTGGAAGAGGAATAATCAACATCATTATAACCGTAATTACTACAATAGCAACTACTAAGTCTGAGCTTCTTCCAAAACGCTGTGCGACGTCAGCCATATTCCCACCTACTGTTTGATATAGGATAAACCCCCATTTACCCTTGTAAGACGAGTATAAATTCCGACCTACTTTAAATAATTATAACATAGTTTGAAAATAAAATAAAGTAAAAAGTGAGTTTTTTTGTAAAAAAAGTGATTTTTTTTAGGGGTATCCGCAAGAATGACGCAAATTTTTTTATTGCGAATACCACTTGCCTATCATTCTGATTTTTTCACCACATCTATCCCCGTGAAGAATCTCCGTATCGGCGTAGAAAATTTTTATCTTTGCTTCTACCACTAAGATTGGTCATTATTTAATTCCTAATTCCCAATTCGTAATTAATTAAAATCTGCGGTTCCTTTTTCTCCCTCGCTTTACCCACCACCATTAGGAATTAGGCATTTATAATTTCTAATTAATTTATTCGTCCTAAAAAGCTTAAAAGGAGGAAGTATTAAAATAACGGATAGCACGAACGGCTTCTGTTTTGTCTTTCTCTCCGTAGGTCAGAGCGCCAGAGTAGAAATTCTGCCCATACATAAGATTATCCTGTTGCTCAGACGACGACCAAAGAGTTCGAGTTTCGAATATATATTCTGGCACTCTTGCATTTGTGTATGCCTGTTGAAGTTCTTCTATTGTCGGCAAATACCAATCCGTAAAATCACCACCATCATAATCCTTTGCAATACTGATACTGTTGGAGTTATGGGTTTCATGAAACATACCACTTGCTTGATACCAATTATACTCACCTAGATTATCACTTATTTCTTTATACTCACTGGTAGTACTGTCTGCATAAAAAATTATACCGCCGCCCGGACCTGTGTCACCTATCTTATACACGACAGTGAGCAATGTAGCTATATACAAAGAATTTTCGCCTTCTACCATTTTTTTAGTTTTAGAGCGACCTTCTTTTATCTCACCATCCTGTTCTACTCGCACCTTTGCATACACTATTTTTCCTACGATTGCAAGGTTGTCAAATATAACACTTTCATCTTCTTTTACTACCAGCGTTTTACTTATAATTACACTATCATTACCTGCATTGTGTAAACTTAACGTCATCTCAATACCATCGTCGTCAAAATCTATTGAACGTGTAAGGCCTATATTTTCATGACCACTTCCATTATAAGAGGCAGCTTGTACACTGTCGTTTTTTAAAAATTCTTCAAGGGCGCTTTTACTTACCTTAAAGGTTATGTCAGTTGTTTCTTTTACGCTCCAAAGTGAATCGCAACTTATTAGTACGATTACTGCCATTACAAAAAGGGCTACTAAAAATAGTCTTTGTTTCATATTTTCTCCAAAAAAACTTTTTACCTATTTTTTATATATTATGTAGTATACCGCATGACTGTAAATTATTCTACATTTTTGCAAAATATGTCGTAGAATTTTACATTTTTTACGATTAAAGAACGCAACTACCACTTGCCTGTCATTCTGATTTTTTCACCACATCTATCCCCGTGAAGAATCTCCGTATCGGCGTAGAAAATTTTTATCTTTGCTTCTACCACTAAGATTGGTTATTTTTAAACCACAGATTATTTTATAATTCCTAATTCGTAATTAATTAAAATCTGCGGTTCCTTTTTCTCCCTCGCTTTACCCACCACCATTAGGAATTAGACATTGCGAATCAGAAATTAATCTACCACCAAGATTGGTCAGGTGTTATCCACAGATTACACAGATTACGCAGATTATTATCTGTCGCATTTTGAACTACTCTTACATTTACCACAAAAAATTTATAAGTCAAAACTATTTATAGTTTTGTCACGAATTTGTCTTTACGCTTTGTTAAAAATTACATAGCACGTTTCAATAGAAATCCCATTAATCCTTTAATCTGTGGTTAAAACTTCTCCCTCGCTTTACTCGCACCATTAGGAATTATGCATTGCGAATCAGGAATTAATCTCCCACCAAGATTGGTCAGGTGTTATCCACAGATTATTTTATAATTCCTAATTCCTAATTCCCAATTCGTAATTAATTAAAATCTGTGGTTCCTCTTTCTCCCTCGCTTTACCCGCCACCATTAGGAATTATGCATTGCGAATCAGGAATTAATCTCCCACCAAGTCTGATTAAGGCGCAGCAGAACGAGCCACTCGAAAACCAACGGACGCATCCCGAAAGGTAGGCACATTGTTGACGCGGTTGCTTACGGTCAAATTATTTTCAGTATTGTTCCAATGTCCGCCACGATACACACGGTTCGTAGAGCCAGCAAGCGGCGTGTCATAACACCATTCCCACACATTACCACTCATGTCATACAAGCCTAAGGCGTTGGCATTTCCGGTTTTTTCAGTCGGTAAACTTTCATTCCTTCCTGCTGTTCCAACTATATGTGTTGTAGCATTTGCATTATCCTTATACCATGCATAGCTTCCTAAGTCAGTGTCTGTACCAGCATAGATGGTACGTTCTTTTGCTGCTCCATCAAGACTAAACCCACCATGTCCAGCTGCGTATTCCCATTCCCTTTCTGTTGGTAAGCGGTAGCCTGTTCCGCCTATTATGGTTCCGTCTGATTCATAATAAGGGCTTAAATTTTCTTTTTCACTTAGCGTATTACAAAACTCTACCGCATCATTCCAACTTACATTATATGCAGGTTTATTATCTCCAAGTCCTTTTTCCAAAGTTGGGTCAGCTCCGGGCCATGTTCCCATTACATCTAGCCACTGACCCTGCGTTACCTCGGTTTCACCTAGGTTAAAATTTGCGACTATGACGTTTTCTTGTAGAGCTACATTACCACCAGCTGTTCCTTGAAACATGTATGTGCCACCTGGTATGCCTATTAACTTTCCAACCGTTGAACTTTCAATATCTATAGGTACTAAGCCACCAAATACAAACTCAAGTCTATTAAGTCCTTCTTTTACAACAATGGAATCAGATTTTTCAATTCGTGGCTTGTATCCCTCGTGCATAAACTCTATTTGTGCATACACGGCTTCCCCCACAATGTATAGTTTTTCAAATGTTATAGTGTCGCTAAGAGAATCTCCAAGGTACACTGTTTGTTTAGCCCAAACCTCATCGGTATTTGCATTGTGTATAGATACTGTGGCACTAATGCTTGTATATAGTCCTGCACGAGACATGCTTTGCACGCTTGCCCTTTCTTCTTCAAATTCCTCGAGCCATTCTTGCGGAATGGTAAAGCTAATTTCAACTGGCTTTTCTGCTTTATGATCCCAGAGCGAATCACAACTTGTTAGTGCGAATACTGCTATTACAAAAAGAGACACTAAAAATACATTTTGTTTCATATCTTCTCCAAAAAAAAATTACATATTTTTTATATATTATGTAGTATAACGTATTACTGTAAATTATTCTACATTTTTGCAAAGTATATCGTAGGAATTTTACACTTTTTAGGGTAAAAAAATGACACAAACAGCCACCACTAAGACTGGTCATTATAATTCCTAATTCACAATTCGTAATTAATTAAAATCTGCGGTTCCTTTTTCTCCCTCGCTTTACCCACCACCATTAGGAATTAAGCATTGCGAATCAGGAATTAATCTCCCACCAAGATTGGTCATGAATCATCCGCAAGAATTACGCAGATTTTTTTTCGAAGGCGTGGACTGTTGGATTTGCTACGAAGATTGTTGTGATTGTATAAAGGTTTTATCCGCAAATGTACGCAGATTTTTACTTTTTCATGTAGTAAAAACTTTTTTATGCGCTACGAGGATTTGGTTTTTTAAGTGAGGTGTTGTTTTTCGAGTACAAAAAAGGCACGTTTCAAAATACAATTGCAAGGGCAAGCACCGTGCTGTACCCTCACAATTGTTATGCTTACTTTTCTTGTATCTTTGCTGAGTGGACACTCCAACCTTGTGCACCTTGATAAGCATCACCACTACCTGCAGGTACATAAATAGTGGTTAAAGCTGTAGCTCCATCAAATGAGTCAGTTTGCAAAGCAGGAGGAACAGGATCCCTAAGGGTAACTGTTTCTAAACTAGTACAGCCCATAAAAGCAGACTGATTAATACTTTTAACACTAGAAGGAATATCGATACTTGTTAAACCTGTATTCTGAAATGCAAAATTATCAATACTTGTAACATTAGTGGGGAGAATTATGCTTGTTAATTTTTCACAACCCACAAATGCTCTTATACCTATGCTTGTAACACTTGAAGGAATTATTACATTAGTTAGTCCTGTACAACCTGAGAAAGTGGCCTCTCCAATACTTGTAACCCCTAAAGGAATTTCTATACTAGTTAGTCCTGTACAACCTGAAAAAGCTGCAACACCAATATTTGTGACACTAGAAGGTATATCTATATTTGTTAACTCTGTACAATCTGCAAATGCACTACTACCAATACTTGTAACACTAGAAGGTATATCTATACTTGTTAAACCCGTATTCTTAAATGCACTACCACCAATACTCGTAACTCCAAAAGGAATAGCAAAGTGTTCATCAGTTTTAGAGGGCAGATACAGAACTAAGCTTTTATTTTTACCTTTTGTGTAAATAACATTATCAATTGCTTCAAACGTAGCATTTTTTGGATGTACAGTTATTTTTTGTATTCCTGAATCCTGCACAATAAAACTACCAATACTTGAAACAGTACTGGGTATACTTATCTCTGTTAAACTCGTGCAATTATAAAATGCATAATCCCCAAGAATTTTAAGACCTTCATTTAGAATAACACTCCTAAGGTTAGGCGTATTTGAAAATGGCTCATCCTTAAGTTCCACAATAAACTCGGAAAAAATGATGCTATTTATTGCTGTATTGTCTTCAAAAGCAAAAGTACTTATAGAAGTTATTGGTTTACCCTTATATACAGGGGGTATTATAACATCTGCATCACTATCAGTATTATAACCAATAGTTAGTTCATCTGGTCCATTATCCTCAACCTCTAATTCCGTGTACTCCCCGGGGTTTGCCCATCGTGCATAGAGGGTATCGCTTTCGGTTACTTCGTATGGGAACACTACCCAGTCGTTTCCATTTCTTGTTTTTGTCCAACCTAAGAAAAACTCTTTGTCACTTGGAACAGTCATAGAAGCACTTTCGCCTGGTAGTGTCGCTTTTTCTAAGTGTAATACCGATTGAGTATCCACTGCATCGATTCCACCGTTTGAATCAAAACTTAATTTCCAAGTAACTTTTTCTGCTTCTCCCATGTCAAACGTAACGGGATTATTACCTTCAACTACCGTAAGAGGGTCTGATTTTCTACTTCTTGATAAGTGCCCATATTGCGTAAGCTCTACTTGTACATACACGGTACTTCCCACAATATACAAAGGTTGAAAGCGTATGCTTTCATTAAGATTGTTTCCAAGATTTACCGCTTGCTCTGCTAAAACGGCTCCTGTTTCTGCATCTTGAATGGATGCTTTAGCGGTAATGCTTGTGTTTACACTTGCCCTTTGGAGGCTTTGCCCACCTGAAGCACGTTGCGCCTGTTGTACAGCCTCTGCTTCTTCTACAAAAGAATCTAGCCACTCTTGAGGAATAGTAAAGCTAATTTCAACCGCTTCTTTATTTTCGTGTTCCCAAAGTGAATCGCAACTAAAAAATGCAAACACTGCCATAATAAAAAGAGACACTAAAAATGCTTTTTGTTTCATATTGTCCTCCAAAGTAACTACAATAAAGTATAACGCAGTACTGAAATAAATTCCAGATTTTGGACAATTATAGCATAGAAAAATAAGTCTATCATGTGCCATTTGGCACATTTTTAAAGGAATTTTGCACTTTTTACGGTAAAAAAATGACACAAACAGCCACCACTAAGACTGGTCATGTTTTATCCACAGATTACACAGATTAGGCAGATTACAACTATTGCGTATTCGACAACCCTAACATCTGCCACCAAAATAGTAAAAGCAAAACTAGTTATAGTTTTGTCACGAATTTGTCTTTACATTTTATTAAAATTTCTGTAGAACGTTCCAATAGAAATCCCACTAATCTGTGCAATCTGTGGTTCCTTTTTCTCCCTCGCTCTACCCGCACCATTAGGCATTTCTAATTCGTAATTAGGAATTAATTGTCTTTCCTTTCATTGCATAGATCTTGCTTAAAATCGTGGCCAGTACCGTATAATATGTTTCAGGAATAATATCGCCAACTTCTACATTGGCATACAAGGCGCGCGCCAAGGGTCGGTTTTCTATCATTGGAACATCGTTCTCTGTTGCTAAGCGTTTAATTTGTTGCGCAAGTTCATCCTGACCTTTTGCGGTGACCATTGGTCCCTGCATTGTATCTCTTTCATATAAAATTGCAATAGCAAAGTGAGTCGGGTTGGTAATAATAACATCTGCTTTGGCAACATTTTCTCTAATGCTATTTTGTAACAGTTCCCGCATAAATTGCTTTAGCTTACTTTTTACAAGAGGATCCCCTTCAAGGGTTTTATATTCTTCTTTTACTTCTTGCTTAGTCATTTTTAATGAATCAATAAATTGCTTACGCTGCACTAAATAATCCGGAATAGCAATGCCCATAAAAATAAAGGTAGCAATTAATAATATTTTTGCCGCCATTTGCGCTATGTGCGTAATTCCTTGCCATAGGTTTTGATCTAAGAGCGACAGTAGCGTGGGTAAATCCGAAGAAATAACTGTATAAGATGCTATAAAAATAACGACTACTTTTAATATTGATTTAAATATATTAAATACGCCTTCAAAAGAAAACATTGTTTTTTTAAAATATTCGCCAAATTTGGGAATAATTTTAGAAAACTTTGGCTCTATAGGTTTTGTTGAAAAAATAAAACCTCTATTTTGAATTAGATTTGCTAATATAGCACCAATAATCGCGGTAATAACTATCGGAGTTACCATTCTAATTAAATAATAAAAAAAACCGTAAGCAAGACTCGCGTTTATTTCTGCTGTAGTGCTAATTTGAAAATAGTATAATAGGATTTCAAGAAAATTTGTAAACAACCATGGAGCTAGAATAATCAGCGCAATAGTGGGAAAAAGCATTACAAGAGCAGCACTTAACTCTTGACTTTTGGCAACTCGGCCTTCTTCTCTAGCTTTACGAAGCTTATGCTCGGAAGGATCTTCTGTTCGACCTTCATCTTCTGCTGCAAACCATTGTAAATCTAAATCTTCTGAATAAAAACTCATTGTATTGTATTCCCCACCTCAGTAAATAAGCGCTCTAATCTTAAAAATCCAGCGTTAAATAAATTTATAAAAAAGTCTGCCATGTACGGTAATAAAACGGTGAGCATAAAAAATGCTACCATGATAGTTATAGGAAAACCTTCTGACAAAAGGTTCATTTGAGGAGCAGCTTTTGATAAGAGTCCCATACAAACTGAAATTAAAAACAAGGTACCTACTAAGGGAAGTGAAATAACAAGAGCATCAAAAAAAAGCTGCGTTAATCCATAAAGCAGAAAATTCATAAAACCTTCACGCTCCGCTACAAGTGTAAATGCATTAAGCGATTGGAAGCTTCGTAATATTCCACCTAAAAACAATTTTTGAAAACCTTGCGTTTGTATAAATAATAAAAATCCAATAAAATTTAAATACTGACCCATTAGGGGGTTAGACACTTGAGATAATGCATCATACACCTCAGATGCACCAAAACCCATTTGGTAGGTAAAAAATTGCCCTGCAGAACTAAAAGCGGCAAAAAGCATCGAGATATAAAAACCAGTAATTATACCTATTAATGCCTCTCCAATTAAAATAAGTGCGTAATGCAAACTAAATGGATCTACATTCCAACCTTGCACATAAGCATGAGGCAATACTAAAAAAGCCGCATAGCCCGCCAAGGCAATTTTTGCAACCCGCGGTACAACATTTGTTGCCATCAGAGGCATGGTGAGTATTAATGCTAAACAGCGTGCAGCTACAAGAAAAAAATCTGGTGCACGGGCAACAAGTTCTTGTAACATAAAACTACTGCGACCTCATATAGCTCATCATACTCGCTCACATTATCTCGTAATTTGAGATATTAATTCAAAAATTCTAATAGTATATTGTTCTAAACTTGTGAACATCCATCCGCCCAAAAGAGCCAACATTCCCAAAATTGAAACCAGTTTTGGAACAAAGGTAAGAGTTTGTTCTTGAATTGATGTTGTTGCTTGAAATATTGCTACAATTAAACCAACCACTAGTGCTACAATTAAAATTGGGCCTGCAAGTACAAGTATTTGAAAAACGCCATCTCGTAATAATGTTACTAATTGACCTACATTCACTATCTACCTTCCTTACCGAATTATTGAATTAAAAAGTTGCTGTGTCAAAAGCCCCCAACCATCTACCAATACAAACAACATTAGTTTAAAGGGCATCGAGATTTGTACTGGAGGCAACATAATCATACCCATTGACATAAGAATGCTCGCAACAACCATGTCGATTATGATAAATGGTATGTATAAAAGTATCCCAATCTTAAAAGCAACCGTTAATTCATGTAATACAAATGCCGGAATTAATACATGAGTTGGAACATCGGCCAAGGTATTCGGACGAGGATAATCACCCATAGACATAAATAATGTAATGTAGTCGGTATCATTTACCATTTGACTATACATAAAAATTCTCATAGGTGACTCTGCTTCTTCAATTGCCTGTTCAATTGAGATCTCGCCGTCGGCTAGAGGTTGATATGCATTTTCATAAATTGCAAAGAATGTTGGCCACATTATAAATATGGTCATAAAAAAGGCAATGCCATTCAATACTGCTGTTGGCGGCACTTGTTGTAATGATAATGCTCTTTTAATAAAATCAAGTACAATGGTAAAACGCAAAAAAGAGGTAAGTAGTATTAAAATACTTGGAGCGAGCGTTAAAACAGTTAACAGTAATAAAATTTGTACAGAAAAAGCGAGTTCTTGACCTGATTCAGGTTCTCTAATTTGAACATCAATAGCAGGCAGTGGAATGGGTGTTACATCTCCATCCATCTGCTGTGTTCCATCAGTTGTGCCTTGAGGAAAAGAAGTTTGCGAATAAACCGATGTAGTTGAAACGAGAAATGCCATTAAGCAAAATAAGAATATAGCCTTTTTACTCATCTTGGCCGCCCCTTCTTAGGCGCTCTCTTTGCTTTTTTAATGTTACTTCAGTTAATTTAGCTGAATTAGCAAAAGTTGACGAAAAAGTATTGAGCATACTCGCAAAGTCTCTAGGTTTTGAAAGAGGTTCTTTTTCTGCCTCTAATATCATTTGATTTACAAGATCTTCGTCAGTAATTTCACCAATAAGATTTATTCCAGCATCTGTAACACCAACAATCCAAGCTTTATCGCTCATAGTAATGACTTGAAGAGTTTTTCCAGGTGCTAAAGTTAATGTAGCAGCTTTTTTTAGAAAAAGGTTTTCTGCCTCTTTTGGCACAAATCCTTTTTTCAATATGTAGACTATACCATATATAAGTGCAACTACAACTACAAGGGCAAACACCATTCTAATGAAAAGCCATAAAACGCTGCCTGTACCCTCGTCTTCGGCTGTTTCACTAACGTTATTTTCAATAGAAGTTTCATTAGAGATAATAAAATCGCTTTCACTGCTTGTTACTTGTGTTTCACCGTCATGCATAGGTGCTGTTTGCTGTTCTTGAGCGTACACAAATACAGCCAAGAAACAACTTATTACACTTATGCATAGTATTTTTTTTGAAATATTTTTAATAATAGGCCCCCACCCAATAAAAACTTAATGCAAGTCGCTAACCCGCTCTATTGGTGATAAAATTTCAGTTACACGAACACCGAAGTTTTCATCAATAACTACAACTTCACCTTTTGCTATTGGTTTATGATTTACAAGAATATCTACAGGCTCACCAGCAAGCTTATCAAGCTCAATAATAGTACCTTCACCCATACCAAGAATTTCCTTGATTTGTTTTTTTGTACGACCAAGCTCTACAGTCATTTCCATGTAAACATCCATGATAAGACTGATATTTCCTTGCTCCATTGAATTCATACCCTGCTGCAAATTTGGATATTGCAATGATTGAACGTTTGGTATATTCATACCTGGAATAGTCATTCCTCCTCCCATTCCTTCCATGCCTCCCATTCCAAGACCTGACATACCTCCACCGAGGCTAGCCATTTCATCTGCGGAAAGACCACCACCCATTGAAGGAGGCGGAGCACTAAAAGCATTACTTATTTCTGTAGCTACATTTTGAGACATAACTTCCCATATCGTGTATACACCTTCATCACCAGAAACTGGATATGAAATTACTAAAACCTGGTCTGAACTAAAACTCACCGTTGATTTAGGCGTATGAATAGCTTGTGCAGGGTTTGCTGCCAAGCCAGGAAATTTTGATGCTAATGCAGTAATTTCCGTTCCTACCTGTTGTGATACTAATTCGCCTACAACAGAAAGAGCCATGTCATCAATTTCGGCACCTTCTTCTTTATTAACGAGGCTTGAAACAGTTTGCGCAAGTTCAGGTGCAAGAACAAAATTATGTTCTCCAACCAAACCTTGTGAAAAATCGGTAGCAACTGAAACCACCATATCTGGAAGTTTTAATAACAGCATATCCCGACTTGTGAGTTCAACAACAGGAACGCCTATAGAAAATGTAGCACCTGTCATTGTTTGAATACCAGATGTAAAGGCATCAACTGTACCGTTAATAAAATTTTGTATAGCGTTCATATCAATTGAAGGACCTGCAGGCATTCCACCTGAACTTCCTCCGCCACCTGCGACTCCTGATAACAAAGCTTCAATTTCATCTTGTGAAATGGCACCATCACTCATATGATTCATCTCCTTCTACTGATAATTCTTCAAACTCTTCTGCTTCAACCTGCTCCATTTTGCCAATAACTTGAACTGCCATTTTTTTGCCAATAATACCGGGCTGACAAAAGAACTTCTTTTTATTCCCAACATTAATTACCAGTGGGTCACCCACTCGTACATTTGACAATCGAACAATGTCACCTGTTCTAAGGCTCAATACATCCCTAATAGGAACATTGATAGAACCGATTTCCGCTACTACATCCATATCTACTGTCGATAGTTTTTCTTTTAATACATTCAAATACTGAGTAGTTGAACTTCTTCTAACCGATGAAAACCAAAATTGTGAAGACAATTTAGAAATAATCGGCTCAATGGTGATGTAAGGAATACAAAAATTCATCATACCTTCTTCATCACCTATTTTTGTTTCTAAAGTAACCAAAACAACCATTTCTGAGGGTGGAACAATTTGTGCAAACTGTGGATTAGTTTCAATTTGTCCTAATCGAGGGCGAAGGTCAATTACTTGAGCCCATGCTTCCCTCATATTTGCCAAAATACGAACAATAATACCTTCCATAACAGATTGTTCAATATCAGTTAGGTCTCGTTGAACTTTTGCTGCTTGCCCTTGTCCACCAAAAAGACGATCTATTATAGAAAAAGTAATTGATGGGTCAATTTCTAGTATTGCATTCCCTTTTAAAGGATCCATGTTTATTACAGCTAAAGTTGTAGGTGTTGGAATTGAACGAATAAATTCTTCGTATGTTAACTGATCTACCGATGCAACGTGTACGTGTGCCATACTGCGAAGTTGCGCAGACAAAGCAGTAGTTGTTAAACGGGCAAACGTTTCATGCATAATTGAAACAGTACGAATTTGTTCTTTAGAGAATTTATCGGGGCGTTTAAAGTCATAAATTTTTATTTTACGAGTATCATTTACTGGCTTAAAATCTTCAGTCTCGTTTTCACCAGTACTGATAGCCATCAAAAGTTGATCAATCTCGTCTTGTGACAAAACTTCGTTCATTACTGTTTGCCCTTTTGTTTAAAATATAAACCACCAACGGTAGTATCTTTAGTATAACACAATACTAAAATGTTTCATAGCTCAATTATTGCTCAATTACCTCAAAAGATAAAAAACGTACATCTTTTATCGATGATTGTGTCAATAAATCATTAATATCATTTTTAATTTCAAGTTTTAAAGCATCTTCATTCATGGGAGTAAGCTCTACACGTTTTTTACTTGAAAAATATTTTCTAAGATAATCCTGTAGTTCAACTCTTCGTTGCGTTATTTCAGTTGAAGCCGTTGCATCATCTACTTCATATCCTAGTACAACCTTTACAATAACACTCGCTGGAATGGTATCATATGTTTTTGCACGAATATCAGGTAAGCTTTCATACCATGAATATACTTCTCTTTGAGGAGTGTACTCTTCATTTATTGGAATGTATGTAGTTGAAGGAGAATTGCTTCCCATCACTGACATGGTAATTACAACAACCGTTACAATGAGAATAATAGCACCTACTGCAATGGCAACCCACTTTAATAAACCAGGTAATAATCCACCAAGGGCACCACCCTTTTTGGGCGAAGATCCACCACCACCAAGATCACCATCATCTAAATTCATATCATCATCTGCCATATTGTCGTACCTCTCTTATATAATTTTTTTCTATCATTAAAAACTTTAAAAATGACCTTCGTCAAGGATAATTATATCAACCCTACGATTATAACCACGCCCTTCAGCTGTATCGTTCGGAAACTTTGGCTGGGTATCGGCATATCCTAAAAAGGAAAAATTTTCGTCATTTACCCCAAAATCAGATAAATAATACAAAACGTTCAAAGCGCGTGCACCTGAAAGTTCCCAATTACTCGACCATAGATTTTCATCTACTGGCGTCGAATCTGTGTGCCCCTCAATTCTAAAATCTCTGCCAACTAACTCTTCCGATGTTAAAAATTGTGAAAGCCGAAGCAATGTATCTCGAGTTTCTGTAATGAGAAGTTCGGCAGACCCTTCTCTAAAAAATGAATCAGATGCAAGTGTTACAACAAGCCCTCTTTCATCGGTTGTTACAGTAATTCTATTTGACTTTATATCAGGAGCAAACAAACTTACTGCTTTTTTTACCGCTAAACCTAAACTATTTCCCTTCTCTATCGATGGAAGGCTATTTATAGTGTTACCTAAATCAGCTAAACGCCCAGCAGTAAGCGACATACCTCCAGAAGTTGGATCACCCTCCAAAGCAACCGTTAGCTGAGCTTGTTGCGTTTCATCAACTTGCACTGGATTAAAAAGCATAACGAAGAAACAAAGCATGAGTGTAATCATATCTCCATATGTTTCAAGCCACGCCTTGGAGGCTCCTTCTGGCTTTTTTGATTCGCGCTTACCCATTCACTAATCCTTTAGAACTTCAGATTCAATTGCTTTTCTTGAACCAGTATCAAGATAGGTTAACAATTTCATAGCTAAAACACGAGGGTTATCCCCTGCCTGAATAGATAGAACGCCTTCAATAATCATTTCTCTTGTTTGTATTTCCATGGTGTTGTGATACGTGAGCTTAGCGGCAATAGGAACCAAGAACATGTTTGCAACAATAGAACCGTACAAGGTAGTTACAAGCGCAACCGCCATGTTTCCACCAATAGAAGCTGTATCTTCAAGGTTTGCTAACATACCAATAAGACCGATAACGGTACCCATCATACCATAAGAGGGCCCTAACCCTGCCCAGTGGATAACCATACCTATCCAGCTTAAGTGTCGACCTTCAAGCTTTGTTAATTCATTTTCCATGATTGTTCTAATAATAGCACCATCGGTACCGTCAACTACAAGACGCAAACCTGTTTTCATAAAAGCATCATCTAAGTCTTCTAAACCTTCTTCAAGTGCAAGAATACCTTCACGACGTGCTTTTTCTGCTAAACCTACCATGTTTTGAACTAAGCTCTTTTCCCCAAAATCAAATACTTTGAAAATTCTACCCATGATCTTAAACATTGCAAGAACTCTACTCATAGGAAAACTGAGAAACATAGCAAGGAAAGAACCTATAACTACGAATATAAATGAAGGAAGATCCCATAGCCCTGCAAGACCTGCAAGACCAGTACTACCTGTAGCAACAGCGAACACGATAACGGCAAAGGCACCGACTAGTCCTATAATACTCGCCAAATCCATACTATATCCCTCCCAAGACTACAGTTCGTTTTTAAACGCGCCAATAAGGCGTCTATATGAAATAATTTTTTCAATTATTTCTTCAGGTGTATTTTTAACCACCAATTTTTTACCAGATAACATCATAAAAGTTACATCGGGATTTGTCTCAATGTATTCAATTTGATGCGGGTTAATCCAATAGGTTTTACCATCTAAACGCATTACTTCTATCATATCTATTTTCCACTCTAATCCCAATACAGTCAAGTACTTTTTTGTAATTTTTTGCATTTTTTTCAAAAAAAAGTGCCTATTTATTTATCGGAACAAAAAATATACGCCTTTAGAGTATTATGGAAACTATTTTCTTGATAATCATGCTTTAATAGCATAAGGCGCCTTATATACTGGGTGTTCAATTTTCATCAAAGGTGTCTAGCAGCGGATATACAGGATTAAACAGGATAATGATTTATATGTACTAAAAAAGCATCCTTTATATCCTGTTCATCTGTGGCTAAATTTAGTTTGTATTTAAATTGAGTTTACAGCCTCATATAACACTCTTATTGACATAAGCAAATTATTTTGATATTATGCGATATTGCTTTGTTTTATTATTACATTTTGGAGGTAAATATGAACAAAAATACTTTATCAATTGGCAGACGATTTGTGCTCTTTGGATTATTAATTGCCGTAATCTTTTCTTTAACAGGGTGCTTAGGAATGCCTGAGTTTGAAGATGTTGACTACGAAGTTGAGCCAACACAAAACAAGCTTCATAGCTTACGTTACTACGGACGAGACCTTGATGCAGAAGAAAAAACTGTAGCGGTTATTGAACCTGCTCTTTTAGACACCTCAACAGAGGATTATGGATATTATTTCCTTGAATATGGTTATTCACGAGACAGTTCTTTGATTTACCAGTCAATGTATACGCTCTTTTTTCCTCTTCTTATCTTAACACCAGTAGGGCTTCCAACAGACTCAGCTGAATATGAAACATACGTTTCATTAGCAATTTTTGATTCAAATGGAGATCTTGTTCAACGTTATTCAAAAACTGATTCATTCAAGCAAACAGCTGGTATGTACTACGGTTGGTATATGACTGACAACAGACTTTCAGAATCTTTCTCTGGGTTAATTCAAGAAGTTATTGAAATGGCTTCAAGAAATAGTGATGAAATCAATGAAACATTAGAACTCATCGGCCCTATCAATGCAGAAAACAGATCTGCTGCTACTAAGAACTTAGAAGCATATATCTTCGAAAAAGATGTATACATTCACGACGAAGATAAATAATACTTTTTCATCGTAAAAAAGCCCATAGTGCTCTGCATTATGGGCTCTTTTTTTGTACATTTAATAATTGAACAAAATTGATATGCCAAGTGTCTTTTTAACTACCATATTTTTTCTAAGAGCTATTGAACTCTTTTAATATTTAGCCTACAATAGCGTCATGCATATTGAGGAACTAAAACGAGAACTAAACCCTGAACAACTTAGAGCAGTAACAACAACCGAGGGAGCCTTATTAATAATTGCTGGAGCAGGGAGTGGAAAAACACGGGTAATAACATATCGAATTGCCCATATGTTAAACGAAGGGATTCCTCAAAGTCAAATACTCGCCCTAACCTTTACCAACAAAGCAGCAAAAGAAATGGAAGAGCGAATAAAAGAGCAAACTCAAAAAAAGCTCACTCATTTAACGGTTTCTACGTTTCACGCTTTTGGCGTGCGAATACTTAGACACGATATTGTACATCTTGGCTGGAGAGAAAATTTTTCAATTTACGATGAAACAGACAAATCACAGCTTATAAAAGAAGCAGGGCGAGAACTTGGTTTTACACAAGACGCACTTGATGTATATAAAATTGGATCCCTTTTTTCAAATATCAAATCAGGAAGATGGTCATGGGATGGTGAGGACGGAAGACCAAAAGTACACTCAGTCAACGACATTTACCGTCCTCTTTTTAAAAGCTATCAAGAAGGACTGAAATTATTCAATGCTGTTGACTTTGACGATCTTATCGCCTTACCTATTCGCCTTTTTAAAGAGCACCCTGAAGTGCTGGAAAAATACCGAGAAAGATTTAAGTACATTATGGTTGATGAGTTTCAAGATACCTCTTTGCAACAATACGAGTTTATGCATCTTTTAGCACATGAGAATGTTGCAGTTGTTGGTGATGATGATCAATCGATTTATTCATGGCGAGGTGCAAATTATGAGAACATCCTCATGTTTGAAAGAGATTTCCCTAACGTCGCTGAAATTAGGCTTGAACAAAACTATCGTTCAACTGAAACAATATTAGCAGCAGCGAATGGTGTAATTGCAAATAACACCAATAGAAAAGACAAGGCTTTGTGGTCAGGAAATGGATCTGGAAAACCTATTGAGCTTTTCTTTCCAGAAAATGACGCAGCTGAAGCAGATTTTATAGCGGAAAAAATACTTTCGATACAAGCAGAAGAAAAGCTTCGTTTTGGCGAGTTTGGTGTTCTTGTTCGCGCTAATACACTTACACAAAGTTTAGAAGAAGCTTTTTTAGATTCAAATATTCCCTACACAGTTTCAGGTGGTACAAGTTTTTTTCAAAGAAAAGAAATTAAGGATATTATCAGCTACCTACGAGTATGTTCAAATCACCATGATGATATTAACCTTTTGCGTATAATAAATACTCCGAGGCGTGGTGTTGGAAGAAAAACAATAGAACAGCTAAATGCAATTGCAAAAGAAAAATCATGCTCTCTTTGGGAAGCCATTGAATATCATATTGATGCTGAACTTGAAAAAAAACATAATAAAAACAGTAATCAAGAAATGTTTTCAACAGAAGAAATGGGCTCACCTGATATTCATTCAACGGTACTTTCTGCAGGAGTAAAGGGCTTACAAGAGTTTCATGAACTCATTACCACCCAACGAACTCACCTTTTAGGCGGAGGAAAGGGCCTTGGAAAAAGGGTAAAAGAGCTCGTTGATGAGGTAGATTATTGGTCACATTTAGTAGGTGAACATCAAAAGAACGAAAAGGCTGCGCGCTTTAAGTACTTAAACATAGAGCACCTTATAAACTCAATCACCCAATGGGAAAATAATCCTGATAACTTTGACACAGGCCTTTACGCATGGTTAAACCGCATTACCCTTTTATCAAGGGATGACCAAGAAGATGATTCATTATCGGGAAAAGTAAATTTAATGACTATTCATGCATCAAAGGGATTAGAGTTTCCAGTGGTATTCATCGTGGCTTGCGAAAATGGTATTATACCACATGCCAGAAGCATAGAAGAAGATGAAAAGAACATTGAAGAAGAACGTCGTCTTTTTTATGTAGCTATAACTCGAGCACAAGATAAGCTATTTATTACATCGTGTAGAAAACGCAAAAGAAACAAAGAACTTATGGAATCAGAACCTTCACCCTTTTTAGAAGAAATACCTTCTGAGCTTGTAGCATTTCATGAACCAGAGATAGAGTCTGATGACATGGCTATTGAAAAAATGTTTGCTCACATGAAAGAAAAATTCGGCACTGAAGGGTAATTCCTAATTTTTGCGTATACCACAAAGACTGGTCATTATATATCCACAGATTAAAGGATTACGCAGATTTTTATTTTTGAGTGCTTAAAATTTATTATGCTCACCACAAAAAACTAAAAAAATTATATTATTATTGTAAAGGAATCTCACTATGAAGATAACATCTCTGTAGCACTGTCAAATAAAAATCCCATAAATCTGTGTAATCTGTGGTTCCCTTTCTTCCTTGCTCTACCCACCCGCCAGATTCGTATTCATGAATTGTTTACTTAACCTGGCTATACAGTCCTGCAATTTCTTCTCGCCATGGAGAAGGTGAATCGCGATCTTCCCAATCTATTGTCTTTACAATGGAAAACTTACGCAAGTCATGAGGGTTTTCAAAATGCACTACTGCAAAGCGCCCTTGCCCAATATAAGTGATTTTTTGCCCTTCTTCGAGATTTTCAGTTTCATTTAGTTTAGAGAGCACACAATCAAAATGAATTGCACCGCCTGTTTTTTTGTCTACCAAGGCCGAAACAAGTTCATGAATTGGGCGAGAACAATATTCACATGTTATAACATTCTCTTTATGAAGCCGAATAGCTTCTGAGTTCTCTGCAACAAAGGCTACTTCTGAAGTTTTTTCTAGTCGTTCTTTTTTTTGATTGTCGCGTCGATTTCTATTGTTCCACTTTTTCTTATGTTTCTTAGTATGATCCATTGCGTTTTCCTTATTTATTGCTTGTAATAAAATCAGCGGACTGCGAGTCAAAATCATGCATCAATGTATAATATCTATTTCATTGATAACATGATTTTATTACACAGCATTCGCAACCTCAAGGAAACACTACATACAATTAGTACACCTTTGGTTGCTCTACAATTCGCTTACTTAATACTATAGCAATTACTTGCACAGCATTGTTTATGTAAGCTGAATCTTCGATTTTTGTTCGCATTGCGAGGATTTTTTCCGAGACACTATTGACACTTGATATGACACTAGAACTCACTTGACTCTTTTTTAAACCACTCATATTCACTCCGAAAAGGCATCTTCTATATGATACACTGAAGGAAACCCAGGCATATCGACAACAAGCACATCAAATCTAATGTAGCCCTGTATATATTGTCGATTAATCTCCAAAAAACATTTAGCCGTTTCAACGATTTTTTTTTGTTTTATTTTACCTAGGACTATTTCAAGCGTCTCGGCAGTACTATTTGTGAGTGTTTTTACTTCAAAGAACACTAAAACACTGTTCTTCAAAGCTATTATGTCAATTTCTCCTCGTCTATTCCTCCAATTACATGCAAGTATTGTATAACCTTTTTCGGTCAAAAAATCACGAGCCTTTTTTTCACCTATTGCACCGCGCTCTTTTTTTGACCTATATTCTATCATAATTTAAATAAAGTTACTTATTTCGTTTTGCTTTAAAGCTCTTGCTATTGTTATCTCTTTTTGTCCTTGCAAATCAACAATATTATTTAAAGGTAGTGCAATTGATTTTGATGCAGTTATCTTTATAGTTGGGAAAAAAGGTGCTTCAGCATTTACTTTAATAATTTTGGCAACACTACCATCACTTAGTAATACGTGAGAACCAACTGGATACAAACCAATACAAGATATAAATGCCTTAAGAACAGCAGGGTCAAATTTTGCTCCCTTATCGGCTAATAATGTTTTAACTGCGTCATGTGCAACATAAGAATGGCGGTACGATCTTTCTGAAAGCATAGCTTCAAAAGAATCTGTAACAGCAAGCACTCGAGCAGGTAGGTATATTTGTTGTCCAGATTTTCCTTCTGGATAGCCTTTACCGTCCCATCTTTCATGATGTTGCATAACAATTAAAGCAACTTCCTTAGGGTATGATAATGTTTCCAAAATTGTTGCGAGTACTTTTTGTGAATGTGTTTTTATTCGATAGAACTCATCATCTGTTAATTTACCTGGCTTGTTAACTATTTTCTCTGGTTGTTTAACCATATCAATATCATGAAGCAATGCTGCGGTAATTATAAGCAAAATATCTTTTTGGGGAAACTTCATTTCATGAGCAATTAATGCAGATAAGACAGCAATGTTCACCGCATTAACTACAAGAGGTTTATGCCCTTTAACAGTAATGAAACTTATTCCTGCCATAAAAGATTTTTCATCGCTCATCATTCCATAAATTCCCTTTACACTTTCGTCTACAAGGTTTTTATCAATTGTTGAGCCCGATTCATACGCAAGGAATACTTTTTCCATTTCTTTAATTATTTGAACATATTTTGATAAAAGAGGATTTTCTTCATCTTCATCAAGATCATCTAATAATTCAAGATCATCAAGACCTTCATCTGCAGATTCTATTTGCTTGCCATATGTAATAACTTTTTCAATATTCCATCGGCGAACACTATCAAGATGCATTCTTCCTACAGGCATCCTCTCTGCTAAAAACATATTTTTACCATCGTCAAATAGTAACGGAGATGAAAAAATCATTCCTTCTTTTAATGTCTTTGTGTTAATTTCTGTCATATTCCCTAACCTTTTTTAAAAAAGCAAATATTCCTGCTAATACTTCGTATGTTTCAAATGGAACACATTGTCCAATGTCATGAAGCAAAAGCACCGATGCAACCTCACTATCACTCACTACAGGCACATCATTATCTTTAGCAATTTCTAGCATTTTTTCTGCCACAGCACCGCTACCTTTATACGCAATAAATGGAGCTGGAGCACTCTCTGGGTATTGCAAAGCTATAGCAGTCTTTTTCATTATACATCAAGCTTAACAACCGATATGATTGAATCTACAGTAAAAATACCAGCGCCTAAAAGCTTTTCTGAATACTCAACAGTACAATGTAAGTCCTGCGGTAGACATGTTCGGAGTAAATCACATAATTTGTGTTGACTCTGAATAGATTCAGGCGTATCTGAGCAAAATTTTATTTCACATCGCTGTTTATTTGAAGCCTCTCCTTCACATGTATATTTTACCATAAGAGTATAATTTTTTCCACCCAAAAAAGCAGAAATTATCATTTTTTCTGTACTTTTTTTATCTAAATCTAACAACATTCGAATTACGCCTGCTATTTTAGTTTTTTCAACTCCATACTCAAAGGGAATAATGATCCAATGCGATGGATTTGTAGCATGATGGTTAATGAGTGTTAGCAAGCCTTTTTCTTTACCAAGGGCATCGGTTGCATTTTCAAACAACTGCGATAAAATGGGTGTATCGCCATAATCATCTTTTTCTTGATTTTCACTTTTTTCATCAATGGCTTGCACATCATCAAGAACCTTATTTTCCTCATTAGAATGAGCGCTCTCATCTTTTTTTTTCCCACTTCCACCAAAATCATTGCTATATATAACTTTAAGAAGGGCACCTACCGTTTCTACATCTGCACTAATATCTTTTTGCTCTAAAAAAAGAGCAATCTCTGCGGCATCATCTTCATTTCCCGGAAATTGAAGAGCAATTGAGCGTGCTTTACTTGCTCTTTTTGCATCAAAGCTTATGCCAGATGCTTGAAAATATTGCACAATGCGCAACGACATACTATCGCTCTTTAAGCCTAATTCTTGCAAAAATCCTGATAACTTTGAAAGAGATTCTGCATTCGAAAGTAAAAAGGTTTGTACAGATTTTTGATTAGAGGAGTTTTCAGGGCTAAGAAAAATTTTCCCATCTTTAATAGTAACTTGGGCTGAAAATGCAGTTCCTGGTTGTAGTTGTTTTTGTGAAAAGACAGTATATCTACTACCAGCAAAACTCACAATGTATTCCCCTCCTCTTGCCTGTGAAAGCACACGAACAAAAATCTTGCTGCCATTTTGCAGTGTATTTTCATTTGAGCCCATCTTTGTTAATTGAATAGATGAAAGAAAATGTTCGCCGCTCACGGTGAGTCCTCGTCATTGGTATTAGTTTTGGCCACCAAGCGGTTTTCTACTTCTAAAATAACCTCGTCGGGCGTAGAGGCACCTGCAGTTAAGCCGACTCTTTTAAACGAAAAAAAAGTTTTTGGTATTTCTTGAGCTGTTTCAATATGGCAAACAGGTGCAGGTACGTTTTTTTTAGAATCCTGCAGAGTCAAGGATTTTGCTGTTTGATATAACCGTGTTGTATTTGCAGAGTTTTTCCCACCAACAACAAGAATGGCATCAACGTCGCTACATAAATCTTTCAATGCTCCTTGCCGCTCTTGGGTAGCAGGGCAAATAGTCTCAAAAATAACGATTTTTTCGATAGCTACTTTGAGAACTTCGCGTACGTTATTGTATTCATCTTGAGTGATTGTTGTTTGACTAATTAATATCGCTTTATTATTTATTGAGTTCTTTTCAACGAGCTCTTTTGCCTCAGCAGCATTTTGTAAAATATAATATTCACAACCTTCGGGGACAGATCCCGCTAAGGCAATTACTTCTCCATGATTTTTATCACCTACGATAAATATTGTATAATTGTCTATGGCATAATCATTAATTCGTTTTTGATTAATTAATACACGGGGGCATGTTGCATCAATGATTTTCGCACCTGTTTTTTCAATATCATGCCTTACAGCTTTTGATGTTCCGTGGGCACTTAATATTACAACAGAAGGTTTTACACTTTCTTTTAATGACGGAATAGCATTTTTATCCAAAACTTCAATGCCTTTTTCACGAAGCATAGTTATAGCAGTATTATTGTGAATGAGTGGACCGAGAGTATATATGCTGTGATTCGGATACTTAGTTAAGGCATTCATTGCCATATCGACTGCGCGTCGAACTCCCATACAATATCCTAAAATCTTTGCTCGAATAACCATACACTTAGTATAGTCAAAAATATATTTTTTTGCTATAGTTTTGTATGCTAAATATTTTACAAACGGGCGATTTACATTTAGGGAAAGTCTTGTATGAATATTCCCTTATCGAAGATCAGAGACATGTATTAAATTTGTTATTACTTGAACTTAAATCTTTTGCGTATGATGCACTTATCATTTCAGGCGATATTTATGATAGAGCCGTCCCAAGCCCAGAGGCAGTTAGTTTATTTGATGACTTTTTAACCCACATTAATAAAGAATTTCCTACCTTACCCATTTGTATTATTTCAGGAAACCATGACTCACAAACAAGGCTTTCTTTCGCAAGCACATTCTTAAAAAGCAAAAATATTTATATCACCACTAACCCTGAAGATTGTGATACACCAATCATCATCACTTCAAAAAATAATGACCATTTTGCATTATACCAAGTACCTTTTTTACATCCAGGCTCACTTAAATCCAACGCAGGAGAATTATTAAAAAATCAAAGTGAACTTGTAGAGCAGGCCATACAAAGAATTCAAACTGCCCACAAAAAACTTCAAAAAGACAGAGAGGATAATACACTGCCTGCATTACTGAATTGTCATCTTTTTACCCTGAAAGGAGCCACAAGCGATTCTGAGAGACTTTTTTTAGGAAATGCAGAGTTGATAGACCCAAAGCTATTCTCCTCATTTTTATATACCGCTATTGGTCACCTACATAAAAAGCAAAAGGTAACAAATAAAGCGTATTACTCTGGATCTCCCCTCGCCTATTCTTTTAGTGAAACAAATACTGAAAAAGGTTTCTTAAGAATTGAGCTTAATTCAAAAGACATTGCAGACATAACAGTTACTACTATTCCCATTATACCTTTACGCAAGCTTGTACAAGTAGAATCCAGTTTTGAAGACTTTGAAAAAATGACTAATCTTAAAGATGATTTTATAGAATTTACCTGCACGAACAGTATTCCAATTGAAAACATAGCTCCAAAGCTTCGCAAGAACTTTCGCTATTTGCTTTCAATTAAACAAAAAGCAATTACAAGCGCGTACCAAAACACAGAAGAATCGTTAGCAAACAGAAAGAGTCTATTTGAAAAAAAGGATTCATTTCCTGTAAAAGAAATTCTAGGTAGTTTTTTAAAAAGTGTTGACTTAATGGCTGAAGAGGATACGTGCGAAGCAAACACAGAATGGAAAGACGCCATAGAATTATTTGAATCTATAGCTAAACAAGTAGAGGCACACCAACATGAAGCCAATTAATATACGTATAAATAATATTGGCCCTTTTGTTGGGAGCCACACAATTAATTTTGATAGTCTTGATAATATTTATGTAATAACCGGAAAAACAGGATCGGGAAAAACCACTATTCTTGAATGCATTACGTATGCACTTTACGGAAGATTACCTGGATCTAAGTCAAGTCACGACAAGAGGCACTTACGCTCCGATTTTTGTTCTTCTAACGAAGTAAGCAGCATTGTATTTGACTTTTCGCTAAATGGTACTACCTATCGTGTTGAAAGAACACTGCCTTACAGCAAGATAACAAAAAGAGGAACAAAGACAGAAGCAGACGAAACAGCACTACTCTACACAATTGAAAAAGAAAGTCCACCCTTGCACAACGATCTCTTTTCAGATGATACAGGCTTAACGCTTTTAGAAAGTCAAAAATCAAAAGTGGACGATACCATTGAGGGACTTCTACTTCTTTCGATAGACGAGTTTACACGTATTGTACTTTTACCGCAAGGCGAATTTGCAACATTCTTAAAACAAAATTCAAAAGAAAAAAAAGGGCTTCTCTTAAAATTATTCCCCATTGAATTGTTTACAAGAATCACAGAAAAAATTAAAGAAGAAAAACTAGAAAAAAAAGCCGCCTTTGACGCACTCTTATTTCAAACTGAGCAATTAAAAACCTCATTTAATCCAGAGACAGCCGAAGAAGAAAAAGACAAGCTCGAAAAAGAATGTAAAACAATAAAAATCAATATTGAAAATTTACACACGAATATTACACATTTAATTTCAGAACAACAAAAACTACATGAATTACACAAAAAATTTACTGATTTTAAGATCATTGAAAATGAAATGAAAGAGCTGCAAAACCAAAAAGAGGCTATGGAAAAACTTGAGTTCAAAATAAAAAATTCAATTGAAGCCGAAACCTTGTTTCCCATTGCAAATAATTACTCAACATATTCTCTTCAACTTGAAAACAGTTTAAAAGAACAGATAGAATGCAAAAAAAGGCTTGAATTAGCATACAAAGAAAAAACAATTTTAGATAATGATGAAAGCTTGCAAAAGGAACGAATTGAAAGACTTTCTGAACTTGATGTAATACTGCACGATTTAGAACGGTGTGTTGTACTTCAAGAAAGTGCCATAGCACTAGAAAAAGACTTTGCAAAAACTTCAAATGAACTTCTCAATTGCAAAAAAGAACTAAAAACAATCCATGAAAGCGCTAAAGATTTTGATGCCATTATTAAAAATGAAAAAAAAATACTAGCACAATATGACAAGGCGAAAAAAGAAAAATTAGTACATTCGCATTCAATACTTTTATGCTCGGATGCTTCACTTGCCTTTTCCGAAAAAAATGCAGAAGAAGCACTCGCAAATGCAAAACTTATTTTTAACGACTTATCAGAACAGGAACAAATACAAAAAATTGCAAATACTGCATCTTCACTTGCAGACCATCTCGTAAGTGGCAAAGCGTGTCCTGTTTGTGGTTCCCTTGAACATCCAAATCCAGTTAATAAAAATAAAGACTTGCTTACTATTTCAGAAAAACTAAAGCTTCAAGAAACAGTAGTGCACCAAGCAGAGGCTTCTGTGCAAACAATAAAAAATGAGCGCAATATTTTGCGAGGAAGTATTTCTGAAAGCAAAAAGGCATTTGAGGAAAAGGACATACCTCACCACACCTTTTTATCGCTAGATGAATGCTTAAAGTATAAAGAAAAGCTAAAACAGAATGCAGATTTTACACACGAACAAGTTATTGAAGCCGAGCAAAAGGTTCAAGAACTGCAAGTGGCAAGAGAAAAAATTGCAACAAACGAAAAACTCATAAAAGCTTTAGAAATAAATGAAACAAATTTTCAAGTAGAAAATGCTAAAATGGCAACAAAAATAGAAGAGCAAAAGAAAGAAATCATTTCAATTTTGGATAATATAGATCCAACAAGTACTTCTTGTGAAGAAAGTATAAAAACGTTTCAGTTTGAAAAGATTTCGTTAGAAAAAGCACATGAAGCGTTTGCAACAAGAAAGAAAAATAATGAAAACGATATGCTAATACTTTTAGAAAAGCAATCACACATTGAAAGCGCCATAAAAATAAATACAGAAGGTAAAACTGAGGCATCTTTACAACTTTGTAATAATATAAAAAAATCAAAGTTGTTTGTTAATAACGAATCTGATTCAGGCGAGGAACATATTTTAGAATACATAGAATCAATAAAAAATGCTGTTATGAGCGGGGATGAAAAGCGATTGGCACAAAACAGTGTAGATACCTTCAAAAATGAAACAGTAAGAATACATACTTTGCATGAGCAATTAAAAGAAACACTCACCGACAGTGAAGAAGATGTTCAAAAAAAATTAATTGCAACACAAGAAAGCCTTTCTGCACAGACTCAAAAACAAGAAGAGGTGCAAAACATTTTATCAACATCACAGCAGAGAATTACACAGCTTAATACATTACTTTTAGAGTATTTAGCCCTCGAAGAAAAATGTAATGAAGTTAAAAAATCTTATGAATTATATGAAAAACTTCATAATGTAATTTCTGGGGGTAATCTTAATCCTAAAAAGGTTCCACTTGACTCTTGGATTCTTGGTATGTATTTACAAGAAATAACTATATATGCAAATACCCGCCTTAAGCGCATGTCTAACGGAAGGTATGAATTGCACTTAAAACAAGACGCAGAAGGTGGCAATGCGCTCAAAGGGCTGGATCTTGAAATATATGATGATTACACTGGGAAAAGTAGGCCAACTGCAAGTCTTTCAGGTGGTGAAACCTTTATGACGGCAATCAGTTTAGCTTTAGCAATTAGTGACATAGTGCAAGAACAAAACGGCGGCATTCAATTAGACTCAATGTTTATAGACGAAGGTTTTGGAAGCTTAGATGCAGAATCGCTTGAAAAAGCCCTTGGAATTTTAGATGAAATTAGAGAAACAAGGTCGATTGGTCTTATTTCACATGTAGAAAGTTTGCAAAGTCGCATTACATCTCAAATTCGGGTAAACAAAGGTGCTGGAGGAAGCACGGTCGAAATCCATAATTTTTTATGATTTTTTTATTTTACTACGTAATAAAAAGTAGAGTGCTATACCAATAAGTGGAAAAACTCCAAAAATAGTATAGAGTTCAGGATAGCCATATTGGTCAATAATAATACCACCAATAAAACTTCCTATAACGCTTGCAAACCCTGCAGAACCCACCGAAGATATTGCTTGCGCCATTACTCCATTTTTTTTACCTTTTACTTCTTCTGCTATAAATAATACACTTGCTGGATGTAAAAGCCCAAATGTAAAACAGTGAAAAACTTGCGCAAAGGCTGCACCTTCAACCGATGGAAAGAGCACATACAAAAAGCTGCGAACCGAAATCATTCCTACACAAAACAAGATAAGGTTTTTGCTTCCAAAACGTCGGATAAACTTGTATGAAAAAAACAGCGCTGGTATTTCACAGGCAACAGAAATAGCCCAAAGCAAACTAAAAGAGTCGCTATGCAGATACTCTTTTACATATAACGAAAAAAACTTAAATGGTCCAAATTGCCCAATATTTCCAAAGGTGAGTACAACTATGATAAGCCAATATGTTGGTGAAAACTGTGTAAAAAAGTGTTTTAGTTTTTTCGTATGTACAGGCTTTTCGTCTATGTTTGTTTCAAGATCATCATGTGCATGAGCAAGGGGTTTTAAAAGTCTTGGAATGCAAAGAAATGAAATACAAAGTAGTATACCTGGACTTGCCATCCAAAGTGCGCTTTCAAAAGATGAAACGGTATCACTATCAACAAAATATTGCATAACAAGGCTCATTGTAACAAAGCCTAAAGAGCCAAATGCGCGTATCATTCCGTAGCGCTCACTTTTCTTTCCTAAACGAAGATGTATAAACGCATCGGAAACAGGAATTGTTGCCTTAGTTGGAACAGAATACGCTAAAAGCGCAATTATCATTATTGGCAAAGAAGATAATAATAAAGGAAAGGGTAATATAGCAAGTGATACGGCAAATACCAAAAGCCACATACCGTACTTTCCACTTTTTTCTGGAAACTTACTTATAAAAAAAGTACATGCAATGCCTGAAATTTCAAAAAGGGACAACAACATACCAATTGCCGTAGATGAAAATCCCATATTCCTAAAAAACACTGGCAAATACACATTGACTATGCAATAGATAGAAAAAAATAAAAAACTGGGGATAATCATACTCATAGAAACTTGTACCATTATTACAACTAATTGTCAAGCGAAACGAATATTTTACTATGAGACAGATTGACACAAAGGGAGAAATTTGATAATATGTATTTCGTTGCTACCTATAAAGGTACATACACGCGGGGGTGGTGGAATCGGTAGACACGCTAGCTTGAGGTGCTAGTGGCGCGAGCTGTGCCAGTTCAAGTCTGGTCTCCCGTACTTTAAGAACACAGGTTTTTTAGCCTGTGTTTTTTTTGCTTTTTTGTTGCATATGCCACCAAAATTGGTCATTATATATCGCAAGAATTGCGCAGATTTTTATTTTTGAATATTAAATCTTTATTGCGAATACCACAAGAAATCTATAAGTCAAAACTATTTATAGTTTTGGCATGTTTTAGTCATTATATTTTCTTTAAAAAATGCTTTTTTTTGTAACTTTTTGCCATTATTTTTGCTTTTTAAATAAAACTGTGTTATATTATAAGTATATCAAACTGTTAAGGAGAAAAAATGAAAAAGAGTCTAATTGTAACAAGTCTTTTAATGGCTTGCGTGTTCATTTTTTTTGGTTGTGGTAATTTATCACCAGGAACAACAACGATAAAAGGAATTTCTTTTGAACCTGATGCTTATGTATCAAAAATGGCAGGTGCATCTATTAGCAGTTCTATAATAGCAAATATGAAAGGTGCAATAGTAGATGTAACAATTTATGATGGCAATATTGAAGAAGTACTTCAAACAATTTTTCCAAACGGTGATTTAACAAAAACTGAAAATGGTTATATCTATGCCCCTATAAATGGCGGAAGCTGGGAAATAACAGAGAGCCAATGGGATGAATTTGAAGACAGTCTTGACGACATTGTTCTTAGCATTGATGAGCAAGACTATGAAGCAGAATTTGACAGACAAGACGCAACAGGCAAAATTGAAGTAGAACTAGACCCAGTTATTACATATCCACAAACTGTTACAAAAGTTATGATAATTGATGATACAACTGGAGAAATTCCAACTGACTCCAACTTATTGAAGAAAGTAACAGATCTCATAGGTAACCATTTTGGAAGTACAGCATGGGAAAACGGTAGTGTAGATTTTGATAAGACCTTTTCAACAGAAGCTGAATTTGAAAACTTCGAAGACAACTTTGAAGACCGATTTGATGAAGAGTTCACGTATAACAACAAAGAATACGAAATAGGCTTAGAAGAACCATTCAAAAATACACTGCTTATTGAAGTTGAGCTCGAAGAAGATGATGACGACGACGATGATTAATTTTTATAATTAGGTTATACTACCCTCTTACACAATGTGAGAGGGTCTTTTTTTGCGTGTACCACCAAGATTGATCAGGTGTTATCCGCAAGAATTACACAGATTACGCAGATTATTACGTATCGTACTTTGAACTACACTTACATCTACCACAGAAATACTAAAAACATAGCCTGTCATTCTGACTTTGCTTTCTGCTGAGTTCCAGGAAGAATCTCCTTCGTGGCATAGAATATCTTTATATTTGCGCTTTACCCCACACCATTAGGAATTAGGCATTACGAATCAGGAATTAATCTACCATCAAGATTGGTCATGAGTCGTCCGCAGATTTCGCAGATGTCACAGATTACACAGATTTTATCACATTAACAATTGGCAGGTAAGTGCTATTTATTAATAGAACGTGCCACACGAAAACCAAAGCCAGAAAAGTATAAATGACCTAAAGAACCAGATTGGCTACTGGTCACTTTTAGGGCTGGAGAAGTACTCCCCCAGCCTCCTCCACGACGAGATATATCATTTCGCGAATTAAAACACCACTCTTCCAGATTTCCACTCATGTCATACAAGCCTAGTACATTGTCTTTCCTTGTTCCTACCTCATAGGTTCCATTAAGCGCATTTTCTCGATACCATGCATAGTCTCCCAAGTCATCTTCATAACTTGTACCTGCATAGATAGTTCTCTTAGCTGCTGCTGCTGCTCCTCCTCCTGCTGCATACTCCCATTCTATTTCTGTGGGTAATCGATATCCAATCGCATCAGTATTTAAAATAATGGCGCTCGAGCTGCTTAGTTTAATTGTTTTATCAATTACTTCATCTCCAGAATTATATTCCCCATTCATGTTTGTATCTATATAATATACTTGTGCTTCTTTTGCGATGTCTCTTCTTGTTAAAGCATTACAAAAGGCTATTGCATCATAGAAACTTAGATAATACGCTGGGTGTGTATCCGATATACCATAAGTATCTGAAGGATTCTCATCGGGCCACAGATCTACATCTGAACCATACACGTCAACCATCACCGATTCCCATTGACCTTGCGTTACTTCATACGTGCCTAGCATAAAAGTATCTACTCTCGTAAGCTTATTATGGTCTATTTCAACCTGACCATAAGTATAACTTCCGCCAACCACCTCTGTCATTGGCATTGCTTTTGCTGTAAGTTTAATTTCTACAGTATTAGAGGGAATATACCCCTCTTTTACTGCTACTGCTTTTACTATCACACTTTCATTACCATCTAACACTACATCAATACCATCACTGTATTCTATTCCAAATAGTGGATTAGCATCTCCAAGTACATATTTTATTATAGAGCCTGCTACTGGAGCTGTCATTGTGAGACTTATTTTTCCTACTGGTACTTCTCCACTTTTTCTGCTAAAACTAGGACTTTCAACTTGTTGAACAGATACATCTCCATCATTATCATTTGCTTGTGGACATCCTACAAACACAAAAAATACTGTCATTAGGAGTATAATTTCAATTACTTTTTTCATTTTACACACATCCTTTTAAACTAATTTTCTTACGAATAGATATTAAAATCTTTTTGAATACATATAACATAAAATAGTAATTTTTACTAGAGGCTCTGCGCATAAACCATCAAGCGGCAAAACTATTTATAGTTTTGTCACGAATTTGTCTTTATATTTTGTTAAAATTCCTATAGCTCGTTCCAATAGAAATCCCATTAATCGGTGTAACCTGTGGATCCTTTCTTCTTCGCTCAAGAGAACAAGGGATTGTACCCACCACCAAGATTGGTCATTATATATCCACAGATTTCACAGATTACGCAGATTTTTTTGGTTATAATCCTTAAGATTTTTTGATAATGTCGAGAATTTACTACATGCCGCAGGATTGGTCATTTTTGTAAAAGATTATTTGTAGGTGAAAAATAAATCTGTGTAATCAACTAAGTTTACCTTAATCCCTACCCAAGATTGTGCCCCATACAAATCTGTGGTTAAGATCTTTCGACTTCGCTCAAGATGACAAAAGGCTCTTCCAGCCTCCATTATAAACACAAAAAAAGACCCTTCCAACCGGAAGAGTCTTCTCGTAACCTAAAATAAAACTATTTTTCAGCCATTAAAAGTGTTTTAGTATCAAGCTTGAGTTTTGTGTCATGCT
>CAYJPS010000003.1:0-64550 GCA_964372135.1 uncultured Treponemataceae bacterium
ATTATCAAGTAGCCGTAGTTCCTGGCACTGTTTTTGGTGAGGGGGGAGAAGGCTTTGTACGATGCTGTTACGCAACAGATATTAACAAAATTAAAGAAGCTTTAGAAAGAATTGGAAAATTTGTAGAAGCCTTAAAAAAATAAATACAAAGCAGAAAAAAATACCGTGGATTCTATTTGGGTACCACGGTATTTTTTATTTTAAATATATAGAGCAATTAATCCTGTTCTACCGCTAACTCTGTAGTTTCATTTTTAGTTGGCATAATATAAGAAAATACCAAAAAGAAAATGAGCGCAACAATAAGACCGGGTATAATTGGCTGACCTATTTTAATCCCAAATAGCATTTTTCCAGAAATTTGTTCTAAGTATATTACCATCACTGTTCCTGAAATAAGTGAGGCAATTGTTCCTGCTGTAGAAGCTTTTTTCCAATAATGTCCAATAACATAGGGGAAAAATGCACCTGCTGCACGAATGGTAAAGGAGAACATTAATATTGTAATAATACTTGCAGTGTTAAACAGTGCTACTAATGTAGAAAGAACCCCTACAAGTGCCATTACAACACGTGTAACATTCATTACTTCTTTATCACTTGCTTCAGGTTTAATTACTGACCTATAAATATCGTTAGAAAAAATTGAACCAGCGCCTAAAAGATCTGAGTCTGCACTAGACATTGTTGCAGAGATAATTCCTGCAAAAAGAAGTCCACAAATAATTGCGGGCATTGCCTCGATAGCAAGAACAGGAAGTGCATAGCGAGCTCCTACATCGCCAAAATCAGCAGCGCTAAATCTACCCATATTAATAAGAGCTAATACAATAACACCCATCAATGCAGGAACAAAGGCATACACAAAGTTAATTATAGCAGCAAGAATTGACCCTTGCTTTGCAGCTTTTCCGTCGCGTGCAGCATAATATCGAGAAACAGCTTCTTGCCCAACGGTAAATGTAGCTAAATACATTACGGTTAGTCCAATTACGTCCGAAACATTATATCCTGAAAAAAGATTAAATGCTTCTGCAGGAACGTTTGCAGTAACATTGTCCCACCCGCCTGCTAAATTAAGAGCAAAAGGAATTGCAATAAGCATACCAATAATAATTAAAAATACTTGAATGAAGTCTGTAAGCGTAACGCTCCATAAACCACCCATGATAGCATAGATTGTAACAACTACACCAACGATTATTACTGCAACAGCATAATCTAGTCCCAACATTGTAGAAAGAATAACTGATGAAGCAATAAATTGGCCTGCAGTAAGTCCAATAAGCGGAAGCATCATAATTACAGCTGTAATTAATCCAGATGCTTTTCCATAGCGTCTCCTAAAATATTCAGGTACCGTTTTTACTGTTGCTGCCCTAAATTTTGGAGCCAAGAATGTTAAAATAATAAATGCAAATCCCATTGTAATAATGTACCATGCGGCACTTATACCATGACTTTGCATACCTTGCTGTACTACTCCCAAAGAGCTACCACCACCAATTTCAGTAGCAGCTAATGTACCTGCCATTAAAAAAGGGCCTAAACGACGACCAGCAACCATAAAATCTACATTAGATTTTATCCGACGTGATGAATACCATCCTATAAGTAGCATCGCAATAAGATACACAACTACAACAATGGTAACAGTGAGATTAACTTGCATAAAAATCCTCCATTGTTTAATTTTATCACATTTATTCGCATAAGGCAAACAAAATCTTTGCAAAAAATGCTGTTTGCAAAATTTTAATTGTGAAATTTTTCACATTAAATAAAATATTTTGCAAATAAAACCGATTTTGTGCAATAAAAACCTTGACAAAAAGCAACTTAAAGAGTATTATCAATGTATATTTGTGATTTATTTCACAATAAAAGGTGTATATGATTCCAGAACCATCAAAGAAACGGCTTATAGAACTATCGCGTCTTTTAACGCAGGTAAAGCAAGAGTTTATTACCTCTGTACACATCGAAGAGTTAAGCGGCTGGAAAGATACTACTGTGCGAAAAGACATTTCTTATGTTCTAAAAGCCAACAACGTAAAGAGCGCCTCAAATGGGTACAAAAAAGCTGAGTTACTAGACGCTGTGCTTCAAACACTAAGATCGAACTTAGAGTCCCTGCAAGAGAAAAAAAAGTGCTGCATTGTAGGACTTGGAAAAATAGCCCAAGCCCTCATACAGTCAAAAGATTTTGATGCTTTTCACTTTACCATTGTTGCAGGCTTTGATGAAAGCATTAACCGAGTAGAGACGCTTAATGCGCCGTTTAAGCTTTTTGTAACAAAAGAAATCGAAGCTATTGTTACAGAGATGAATATTGAATATGCCATTCTAGATACAGATGATGACGATGCGCCTATCATTGCTAAAAGGCTTTCAAAATGCGGAATTAAAGGAATTGTAAATTACACGAATGCAATTCTTCCTGTAGGGGAAACAACAAAGGTAGAAAACGTTTCGGTTATTGCTGCACTGCAAAACGTAGCGTATTAAAAATAATAGGTGCATAATTGCACAAAAAAATGAGGGAAAACATGAGAGTACACAATTTTTCAGCAGGACCATCTTGCTTACCAGAAGATGTATTAAAAGAAGCACAGCAAGAGATATTAGATTACTGTGGAACTGGTCAAAGCGTTATGGAGATGAGCCATCGCTCAAAAGCATTTGAAGCAATTATTGCAGACACAGAAGCACGTTTACGAACGCTTATGAACATACCTGCAAACTACAAGGTGCTTTTTTTACAAGGTGGGGCAAGCACTCAATTTGCAATGATACCACTAAACTTAAAAAGCATTGGAAAAGCCGCCTACATAAACACTGGTGTATGGGCAAAAAAAGCAATAAGCGAAGCTAAAAAATATCTCACTGTTGACGTAATTGCCACAAGCGAAGACAAGGGCTTTTTAGAAATCCCTCAAATCGCCACAATAGAAGGTGAATACGACTACGCCCACATCACACTTAATAACACCATTATGGGAACACTATTCAGCACTATTCCCGCTATGGGTAAAAGAAGCGACGGTAAGGATATTCCACTTGTGGCGGATATATCAAGTTGCATTCTTTCTGAACCCTTAGATGTTTCAAAATTTGGGCTATTGTATGCAGGAGCACAAAAAAACTTAGCACCAGCAGGTGTTACCTTGGTTATTATCCGCGATGACCTTATCCAAGACTCGTTGCTTGATTTTACACCTACTATGCTAAGCTACAAAACACATATAGAAGGTGAGTCAATGTATAACACACCCCCTTGTTGGAGTATATACATGATGGGAAAAGTTCTCACATGGATTGAAAAAAATGGAGGTGCAGAGGGAATGAAAAAGCGAAACACCGAAAAAGCCGACAAGTTTTACAGCTATCTTGATGCGAGTCCTTATTACACCGCCCCTGTGAAAAAAGGCAGTCGTTCTTTAATGAACATCCCATTTTTAACTTGCGAAGCTGATGACGAAAAGGCGAAGGCTTTAAACAAGCTTTTTGTGCTAGAGGCAGAAAAACAAGGTCTGATGAACCTTGCAGGACATCGTTTAGTTGGCGGCATGAGAGCTTCAATGTATAACGCAATGGGGCTAGATGGAGTAAAAGCGTTAATCACTTTTATGGAAGATTTTGCAAAAGAAAATTTAGCATAATATATAACCACAGATTACACAGATTTATGGGATTTCTACTGTGTGCAAGGCATAAAGACTTTTTGTTAAAATGGTAAGTTCTGAAAAACTATAAGTATTGGTATTATTTTTATGGTAAAGAGCATAGTATTTTATACACGCAAAAGTAATAATTTGCGTAATCTGTGAAATCTGTGGATAAAAAAAAAAGAAGGAGAAAATATGTACAAGATTCAAACATTAAATAAAATATCAGCAAAAGGCTTAGATAACTTTGATCGCGAACACTACGAAATTGCATCAGAAATATTAAATCCGGATGCAATACTGGTACGTTCGGGCGATATGCACGCTATAGAAATACCAAAAACACTAAAAGCTGTAGCCCGTGCGGGAGCTGGAACAAACAACATCCCAATTCAAACAATGAGTGAAAAAGGCGTTGTCGTGTTTAACACGCCTGGTGCAAATGCAAATGCTGTAAAAGAGCTTGTAATTGCGGCGCTTTTCTTTTCTAGTAGGCCAATAATGCAAGCCAATGAATGGGCAAAGACATTAGCAGGGAACGGTGAAAATATTCCTGACATGGCCGAAAAGGGAAAATCACAATTTGTCGGCCCTGAAATCAAGGGGAAAACACTGGGAGTTATTGGACTTGGCGCAATTGGGGCAAAGGTTGCAAATACAGCATCAGAGCTAGGTATGAAAGTAATAGGATTTGACCCTTTTATTTCAGTCGACAGTGCGTGGGCGCTAAGCCGATCTATTAAAAAAGCTGAGAGTTTAGACGCCCTACTTACAAAGGCAGACTATATAAGCCTTCATTTGCCACAAACAGCTGAAACAAAGGCTCTTATTAATGCCGATAGAATTACTTCCATGAAAAAGGGTGTGCGTGTATTAAACTTTTCTCGCGGTGGCCTTGTCGTAAATGATGATATAATAGAAGCACTTAAAGAAGGAAAAATTGCATGTTTTGTAAGTGACTTTACTGACGAAGAGCTTTTAAAATGTCCTAATGTTATTTGCCTTCCCCATCTTGGTGCATCAACACCCGAAGCCGAGGAAAACTGTGCGGTAATGGCCGTAGATCAAATTCGAGACTTTTTAGAAACAGGAACAATTGTAAACTCTGTAAACTTTCCAAAATGCAAAATTGATGGACCAATTCCTGCGCATGGAACACGACTTGCAATATCAAACAAAAATATTCCTAACATGGTTGGTCAAATTACCACAGTATTAGCTGAAGCAAAACAAAACATTTCTGCAATGATTAACCACAACAGGGAAGATATTGCATACAACCTTATTGATATTGAAGGAAAGGTAGAAGACGAAACGCTTGAAAAATTACGTGCAATTGAGGGAATTATAAATGTGCGAGCACTTTGTGGCATAGTTGAATAGCATTACTCAATAAAAATATAATGGCTGTGTTTCTTTTGAAATGCAGCCATAAATTTTTCTTTATATTCATTGGAATAGTGTGACAGAACTTCCCATTCCTTTTCAAAATCAGGATATACAAAGCCCACAACATTTTTGCAGTCCTTTATACGCCGAGCAACATGCACCATACTTGCTGTAAATGTTTCAAATAATTCTTCTTCAGTTTGCTCACTCATCACTTCGGACTTATCGTAAGCCCAAAAGGATCCTTCGCCTGAAAACCTGCGAGGAACTATTAAAACATGTTCACTTTCAATATCTTTAATTTCTAAACGCAGTGTGGCTAAATAAGCTTCGTCATATTCTTCTACACCAGATCTTTCTACCGAATCCCAATACACTATTTTTTTTACATAGTTTATATCCTGAGAAGATTGGCTTATACTCATCATAGCTCCTTAATAGTATTTCAAAGTTCGGTAATAATAAATACAAAAAAAATGATCTGAACACACTAAAAACCACTACCCTTTTGGGAGCGGTTTTACGAGTATTTTAACAAACTACATTAGTCAGTTAAAATTTTAATAATTTCAGACTTATCGCTTGTGCTTAAAATCTTTTGTCGTTTTTCTGCACTTTTGAATAAGAGACTGATTTCTGCTAAGAATTGCAAGTGTGGCCCTGTTTTGTTAACAGGAGATAATGTCATAATAAAAATACGACAAGGTTCTTGATCTAGAGAATCAAAATCTACAGGATTGTCAGAAATTCCGATACAAGCAACAAGTTCACTTACTGTATCAGTTTTACCATGAGGAATAGCTATTCCATGTTTCATCCCTGTTGACATTTTTTTCTCGCGATCGAGCACACATTCTCTGGCAGCATTCTTATCTGTAATTTTACCTGCCTTGACGAGAATTTCAAGCATTTCGTCAATAATACTTTCTTTTGTTGTTCCCTTTAAGTTGAGTTCAACTGTTTCGGGTGTTAATACATTTCGTAAATTCATACTTATATATTAAAGGGTGTAATCACAAATGTCAAGGTTTAAATACACAAAAAACAAAAAAATATTTTCCTTTTTTGTGGATTTTTTATTACGTTTCTGCTACAGTAAACAGTATGAATTCGATAGAAAAGTTTTATACCGATGTTAACAGAATTGTAAAGCATGACAGAGCTAATAATGCAGGGAACTATGATGGAAAACGAGCCTGCAAAGCAGTGAGCAAGCTCTTCATCTCTCTAAACAAAGACTTAGGAGAGCTTCCCACCTATATTGCAGATTATTGGGAAAACACGTATATTAATGCATCTCAAAGTATACAAGAAGAACCAAGTGTAAAGTCCACAACCTGGCTTGCAGCGGCGCTAGCCCTCTTAGAAGGAAACTTTTTCTCTTCTGCTAGCGACCAAGAAAAAACTGCTTTTTCAATTGATGACTGGAAAGAATTGTGTAAGATCGTAAACTATGAAGCAGAAGATTTACCGCTAGACTTACTCACAAGCCTCATGTCAGTTTTTACTGAAAAAAAAGTACTATGAGTACGCAAAATTTTTACACATCCTGCACCCTCTGCCCAAGAAACTGTAATGTAAACAGAAGCGAACATAACACAGCTTTTTGCCATGAAACGGCTGAATTAAAAATAGGCTCTGCCTGTTTACACTTTGGAGAAGAACCTCCCATCACTGTACATGGCGGGTCTGGGACAATATTTATTAGCGGGTGTAACTTAGGTTGTGTGTTTTGCCAAAACTTTCAAATTTCGCGCGAAAGCATGGGAAAAACTGTTTCAAAAGATGAGTTTTCACAGATATGCCTTGCATTAGAACACGCAGGCGCTGAAAATATTAATATAGTTACCGGAAGCCATGCAATCCCTGCAATAGCCGATGGTATAAAAGAAGCCAAAATGAATGGACTATCA
The DNA here is from genome assembly GCA_964372135.1 of uncultured Treponemataceae bacterium. Taxonomy (GTDB): domain Bacteria; phylum Spirochaetota; class Spirochaetia; order Treponematales; family Treponemataceae; genus CAYJFX01. Next base: position 6,971 of record CAYJPS010000003.1, read on the forward strand.
ATTCCAATTTGCTGGAATTCTTCAGCCTTTGAAACGATTGAGTCCTTAGCCTTACTCGAAGGCCTTGTAGACATTTGGCTGCCAGATTTAAAAACCTTAAATAGTTCTGTGTCAAATGATCTTTTTTTTACTAAGGACTATCCCGAAACGGCAACAAAGGCTATATTAAAAATGATTGATTTATCCCCGCTCCATATCACTAAAAGCACAAAAAATGGTACAACCAAAGAAAAAATGCTTTCTGGAGTAATTATTCGACACCTTATGTTACCAGACCACATTCAAGATAGTTATGAAGTACTAGATTGGCTAAAATTTTATATCGATGACAAAGCATATATTTCTCTTATGACACAGTACACTCCAATAAAAACCGATACAGAAAAAAAGGCCCCTCAAAGATTTGTGTCTGAAAAAGAATTTGAAACCATTACATCAGAAATTGAAGACTATGATTTTGACAATCTGTTCTACCAAGAACTTATACAAGACGATTCATGGCTACCAGATTTTAATCGAACACAACCTTTTTCAAATGAACTTGCAAAGCCTATATGGCACTGGAAACATGGCTTTATTGAATAACTTTTATGTACAAATTTATACATAATCACTTTTAAACAATTTACAATAATTATATTTTTAAGTATACTATACCTACGGAGGAAATTATGAGATTATTAACAAGATCAGATTTTGATGGGTTAGTATGCGGTGCACTATTACTTGAGGTTAAGGTAATTGACTCATGGACATTTGTGCACCCCAAAGATATGCAAGACGGAAAAATTGAAGTAACTTCAAATGATGTATTAGCGAACATTCCATACGCAGAAGGTTGTGGAATTTGGTTTGACCACCACTACAGCGAAATAGAACGAATGGAAGATAAAAGCATTCGAGGAGATCGGCGAATAACACCTTCTTGCGCTCGAGTTATCTTTGATTATTATAAAAACGATTATAACATTTCTCACTTTGAAGAATTAGTTGAAGTATGTGATAGAGTTGATTCTGGAAATCTAACTCGAGAAGAAATACTAAATCCTACAGGTGGCATTTTACTCGGTTTTCTCATGGATCCACGAACTGGATTAGGACGCTTTAGAAATTTCACTGTTTCAAACCTTGCACTTATGGAAGATTTGTTACGCAAATGCGCAGAAATTAGTGTTGATGAAATTCTAGAATTACCAGACGTGAAAGAAAGAATTGAATGCTATACAGAACAAACAAAGTTATTTGATGCAATGCTAAAAGAACATACTACCGTTAAAAACAATGTTATTGTTACAGATTTGCGCGGAGTAGAAACAATTAATGCAGGAAATCGTTTCTATATTTATAGCTTATATCCAGAGCAAAATATATCTATGTGGATCGTAGATGGCAGGAACAAGCAAAATGTATCAATTGCTATTGGATACAGCATATTAAATAGATCTTGCGATGTAAATGTTGGAACAATATGCGCCTCATATGGTGGCGGTGGCCACAAACAGGTAGGAACTTGCCAAGTTGACTACGACACGGCAGATACAACAATAAATGAAATAGCACAAAAGCTTTCTCAATAAATGCATAAACTTGTAATCGAAAAGCCTTAAACAAACGTTTGAGGCTTTTTTGTTTTAAATATTTTATATATTCTTTTCTTTAAATTCATTTACAAATAGCTGTTTATAGTATACAATATATGTACAAGTTTTTTGCTGAGGATGTTTATATGATGGAATTTCACGTTTCGCGCTCCATGAGGGATAAATGCAATTTTGACCTCCCAATGTTTTCTACAAATGGAAACGTAATTTTTTCACAGTTTAAGAATGTCCGCCTATTTGCACAAAAGCTTAATGACGTCATTAATCCAGTAACAGAGCCAAAAAAATATATTAAGTCAGGCCAGCTAAACGCAATGGGCCTCATTGATGAAATTTTTCATATTGTATGTCAATCATTCAGAGATTCGAAAAACAAAACTGTTTTTTCTGAACTACTTACTCACCTAGAAACAAATATATCTAAAGAAGCTCTAGATACTTTGCTTCTTGATTTTACAAACGAGTTTCCACCGTTAACAGTGTACAGAAAAGAAATTTCAGAACAAGCCTACCTCTCTGAATTTACAGACGAAGTATCAAATCGCGAATCGACACTCGAAGAGTTAGTACTCCTAATTTTAGCAAATGAGAATCCAGCCTTTGAGCCATTTTACGTATTGTTTAATGATGAAAAACTACAAAAAAATACGTACTACAAAAAATCCTGGAAGATAATTCAAGATTTTTTCAAAAAACAACCTCTTTTTGGGCCAAACCATACAGATTTGATAAGCATGCTTCGTGAGCCCATAAATGCAAGCCCATATAACTTAAAAGGCCAACTCGATTACATACGCCAATCTTGGCAAAGTATATTAGGAGAACACATTCTAAAACTTCTCTCTAGCATGGATATGATAACAGAAGAAGAAAAGCCAGGCTGGAGTGGACATTTTTCAGGCCCCCCACCAATGGAAGCATACAATTATGACTCGCTCATGAAGGAATATGAACGTTTTAGCCCAGACAAAGATTGGATGGGCAATGTTGTGCTAATGGCAAAAACAGTTCTCGTATGGCTAGATCAACTTTCAAAACAATACAAATACGAAATAACACGCCTCGATCAAATACCGGATGAAGAGCTTGATAGCTTAGCTCAACAAGGATTTACATCCCTTTGGCTTATTGGAATATGGGAGCGTTCATGGGCTAGCAAGAGAATCAAGCAAATAAATGGAAATCCAGAAGCTACTTCAAGTGCATATAGTTTACACGACTATGAAATCGCAGAAAACCTCGGTGGCTGGAGTGCGCTAGAAAACCTTCGACAACGACTATGGTACAGAGGGATCAGAATTGCCGCAGATATGGTACCAAACCATACTGCTATGGATTCAAAATGGATTGTAGAAAAACCACACCTTTTTATTCAAAGTCACGATTGTCCTTTTCCAACGTATACATTTAATGGAGAAAATGTATCACTTGACCCAAGAATAAGTGTGTATTTGGAAGATAGATACTATTCAAAAACAGATTGCGCAGTTGTTTATAAGCGTGTAGATAACCAAACAGGAGACACACGATACTTGTACCATGGAAATGATGGGACAGGTATGCCCTGGAATGATACAGCTCAGATTGATTTCTTAAATCCTGAGGCTCGAGAAGAAGTTATTCAAAAGATTCTACATGTTGCTAGAAATTTCTCTGTAATTCGTTTTGATGCGGCAATGGTGCTTGCTAAAAAGCATATTCGCCGACTTTGGTTTCCAGCTCCAGGGCAAGGAGGAGACATTGCAAGTCGCTCTGAACATGCTATAAGCAATGAGGCTTTTGAAGCTGCTATCCCAAATGAATTTTGGAGAGAAGTTGTCGATAGGATAGCAACAGAAATCCCAGACACGCTTCTATTAGCAGAGGCTTTTTGGATGATGGAAGGCTATTTTGTTAGAACACTCGGTATGCACCGAGTCTATAACTCTGCTTTTATGAATATGTTAAAGAAAGAAGAGAATAGCAAGTACCGCTCAACAATAAAAAACACCATCGAGTTTGACCCTCAAATCCTTAAGAGGTTTGTAAACTTTATGAACAATCCCGATGAAGAAACAGCTGTAGCTCAATTTGGAAAAGGTGATAAATATTTTGGTGTTTGTACTCTCATGGTTACAATGCCAGGCCTTCCAATGTTTGGACACGGACAAATAGAAGGATACGGGGAAAAATATGGCATGGAATATACAAAAGCATATTGGAACGAGGAAAAAGATTTTGACCTCATTGATAGGCATAGCCATGATATTTTTCCACTTATGAAAAAAAGATATCTTTTTTCTGATGTTCAATATTTTCGCTTTTATGACGTATGGGCAGGGGATTATGTTAATGAAAATGTTTTTGCATATTCAAATAAATGTGATACAGAAAGTTGTGTAGTTTTTTACAACAATGCGTATGACCAAATGTCTGGATGGATTTCGAATTCTTGCAATTTCGCGGTAAAAACAGAATCGGGTGATGTAACAATGCACACAGAGCATATTGCCCATGCAATAGGTCTTTCAAATAGTTCTAAGCATTATTGTATTTTTAGGGAAAAGAAATCTGATTTATGGTATATACGGTCAAGTGCAGAATTATATGAAAAAGGCATTTATCTCCACTTAAACGGATATGAATACCAAATATTATTGGATATTTCTGAAGTAGAAGATGATGATACAGGAATGTATCATGTACTTTGCAAAGAGTTAAACGGTCGCGGAGTACAGGACATAGATGTCGCCTTAAAAGAAGTTTTCTTAAAAGACTTATATCACTCTTTAGAAAAATTTGCTTCTCCCGAATTTTTCGAGGGTATTGCACAACTTTGTACTCCACACTTATTCAAAAAGAACAAAGAAAAGGGAGCCGTTCAAAAAAAACCTATCACACTGTCGAAGCTTTTGGCGCAAGCAAAGCCAGCTGGCATAGAATACTTCAACATGCTTGAAATATTTATTGGCGGAAATTATGGATCTTCTACAGTACTAAACGTGAAAAAAAGAAAACAATCCTGCGACACAGAATTAGTGTGGAGTAGTTTTGTAAAGCGACTTACAAAGCTTATAAAACTTTGCGAAAATGCAAAGGCTTCAAAAGATGAATCTTCTGAACTCATTATAACTTTATACGAAAACATTTTATCCCATCCTTATATGTGTGAGATATTAGGAGGATTTTGTATATTATTTACTTTGAAGGATGTACTGGGAAAAGATGTGAGTGCATGCACAACACGAAACCTTATTCAGCTATGGTGCCTTGAAAGAAAAATGAGAGATATTCTCGTTTCGATGGGCAAGCCTTCTAAAGACATGTATAACCAATTTAAAGTTATGCTTTCAATTGCAGAATTTTGTGACAAGACTATAAAGCCAGCTCAGTTGGATAACGTAGCATGGGAAATGATGACAAAATTTGTTTCTGGAGATTTAGCCTCTTCCATTCTCGGTATAAATCGATTTAATGGCACACTATGGTTCAATCGTGAAGCAGCCCAAGAAACTATTTCATACGCAGCAATACTCTACACATTGTTTCGAGCAAAAACTCAAGACTATCCTGCAATTATGAAACTTTGGAAAACCATATTGTCGGCAATTGATGCATCTGAATACAAAATAGAAAATCTACTGTCTATTCTTTCACCAAAAAAAACAGTTAAAAAGAAATCTGTTAATAAAGATAAAAAAGGAAAAGAATAAACACTATTTTCTTATAATGATTGTAACTCGCTAAGTATTTTTTCTACATCTTCAACGTTTGCTTGAATCTTTTTTTCAGGTTTAATCGGAGCATACACGGCTTGAAGTTTTTCATCCATTTTAGGTGTTTCTCCGCATAATGATTTAATTGAAGCCGCACACAGAGAAGGATCCTTTGTTGCTACTAAGACAACAGAGCTACCAGCACCTTCAGTTAATACACCTTGTTTTATTGCAGCTTCATAAGCCCTAGAGGTTTCCAAATCAAAGAATCGAGAATACTTTACAAATAATTCTTGACTTGCTTGTGTTGCTTCTTCATCTGTGACGGGCGTAGGGAACACAAAAGCTTTCATTACCGCTGGATTCGTCATAAAAATTTCTTCAAGCCTTTCAACACTTGAGGGCTCCACTGGGTCTGCTGCGCCTCTGTGGCTCAAAGGCACCAAGGAATCTAAAATAGAGCATTTCCCAAGAGCATCTTGAGTTAATGTTGCGGTGCAGTTTGTTATTATTCCATTTAACGGCAGAGAGTACTTCCAACCATATAAGCCTGCAGTAATATTACCATAATTACCAGCGGGAATTGCATAAAACAAGTTGCCATTAAGTTGTTTTTTTAGGCGTGAAAATGCATACATATATAAAAAAGTATGTGGTAGCAAACGCCCAATATTGGCAGTGTTTGCCAGAGTTAATGAAAATTTTTTTATTAACTCTGGTTGTCTATAAATTGCGCGCGTTAATTCATAACATGTTCTTTTGTCGCCATCAACTTCAACAGGATATATGTTGCCTCCATTCCAGACACAGTCGGTATCTTTAAATCCCCGCATTGTACCTTTCGCATAAAGAAGAACAGCTTTAATATTTTCTTTCCCTCGCAAAGCGGAAGCAATAGCAGCTCCCGTTTCCCCATCAGTTGATGCAAGCACAGTAGCTTTACACTCTTTCATTAAAAGCACATGTTCCAAACAAGAAGCTAGATATGAAAGTCCAAAGTCTTTATGTGTACCTGTAGGACCATGAAAAAGCTCAAGTACATAAAAATCATCATCTAATTTCTTTAATTCAGGTGAAAAAGAAAATGCTTTATCTGCAATAGCTTCGCTAATAATAGGACTAAACTCTTCCTTGATAAGAGCAGATGTTAAAGAACCAGCAATTGAAGCAAATGTAGTACTTTCATCCATGTGTGAAACCCAAGGGCTCAAATCTTCAGAGTAAGCAGGTACATAGAGTCCCCCGTCGCTCGGTAAGCAATTTAATATTGCATTAGAAAAAGAAACCTGTTCATTATTGTTTCGTGTGCTAATAAAATTCAAAGCATTGCTCCCTATACTATTTTAAATTGATATTTATTCACAAATCCTGCAGGCCTATACGTCATTTTTGCTTGGCGCAAGCCTTCATCACCTAAATCTTGCTCTCTATTAATATATGTAACAGTTTCGGGTAGATTTTGTGCAGTCGCTCTATTAACAAATTGATATACTCCCTTATATTCATCTAAGCCTTTTTCAAAGTGCACAACAAACATATTTCCACTTGCAATATATTCCCCAAGTGCCCACCCAACTGGTTTTCCATTTGCATACACAATCCAACCATATTGCTCAGTAAAAGCTAAAAGTGAAAGCGCAGAAAAACATTGCTCATAATCTGACGCCAACCCCTCAGGGCGTGTCATTTGCCATTCATCTAAAACATCCCCAGCATCTGCTGCAGTCGTAATATCAAGTGGTCTTACTTCACAATTATAGGTTTTTTCAAAATTATTGGCAAGATTTCGTTTTTTATGCAACGATTTTCCTGCTAAGCTTGCAAGTTTCTCCCTAAAATACAAGTAATCTGCATTGTCCCTATCATCAATTAATTCAAAGCCAAGCGATGCAAAAACTTCTTTACAAGATTCACATACATCTTCTGAAATATTTTTCCATCGCTTGAATTTTTCTATAAGCTGCAAAGCATTGCTTTTCCCTGGGCAGCCACCTACCACTGTAAAGAAAAAACCTTCTTTGTCTTTTCCTGTCAGTGCGTAGACCTTGTTACCTAATGCGCTAATTTCATAGTTATATTTTTTTTGATGCATTAAAAGCGATAAAAAGGTAAACTCAGAAATACCCCCCAGTAAGTTATTTAAAAACGGATGTAATTCATCATGCATGTAAGAACTTATAGGTTCAAAATTAGGAAAAGCAGGAATGTACTTCATATATATAGCATACTCCTTTTTCAAAGAAATGTCAAAGAATATTGTAGATGAATTCAGAAAAAAAATTCTCTCACAGGGCTTGAGAATGTTAAAATAGTAACCAATTGATATTACGTATTAATTGCCCTGATTTCTTGTTCAGAAAGACCTGAAAGTTTTGAAATCATAGGAACATCGAACCCCTCTTGTAAAGCTGTTTTTGCAACGTTTAATGCCTTTTCTCGCGCACCTTGTTCTATACCCTTTTCTATACCTTGTTTAAGTCCTTTACGTAGTCCTTTTTTTTCACCTTTTGCAATAAACTCTTTTTCTCTAAAGCGGGGGTCAGAATCCCACCGTTGAACGCGCATTGCTTCTAAAAAAAGAGCTTCTTCTTGTGTACAGTTTTTATATCTCGAATATGCTTCTCTCATTTGTCTACTCCTTTTTAACAAGGGTTCTATATCTTTTTTTGTTTCAAAGCCGTTAGCCTTTTTGAATAGTTCTACCCAATCCGCTAAGCTACTGTTTTCACTTTGCAGCTTTGAAAGCTCTATAAAATGTACCGTTATATCCCTATCAAGTACATCGCTGTGATCTTTTGCGTTTGCAAGTACATACCAGTTATGATAGTTCTTGCGTCTTTTTAGCACATTTTCTTTTACAAAGTTTATGCCAATTACAGGGCGTAATTTTTCATACTTGTTTCCACGTTTTAGTTGCGACACATACTGTTTTCTAAGATAGTACAAATATGTATAATTAATAATTAACAATGTATAATTTACAATTGAAACTTTCGCTATGATGAAAGCTATAAAAAAATACCAGTGCGTTTATTTAGCAAAAAAAAAATCCAGTGGTAATAACATTGTTTTTATAATTAAAACAGTAATATTAATTATTCATTGTTAATTGTACATTAAAAATGCTGTGCTATCCTCTGAGCCAAACACCATTTTAAAAACAACATCGTTTATAATGCTAATTCCATTATATTCTAGTTTGTCTTTTTTTTCAAGTTCAGTTTTCATAAAAACCTCCAGTAATATAACTGTGAGAAATAACATTCTCATACTATTCTTATAGTGTTTTATGTGAAAAATTCGCATAAATTTGAGAACTTCTGGAGATTTTTTTTGAAAAAAATGATTTTTACTGTCCGAAAAGGGTAGCATTCCACTTCTCTCAGGATGTCGAGTAAATACAAGGATATGTGATAAAAGCAGAATAACATAAATCTTTGTGGTACGTGATAAAGTGGTATAATTACACCTCCCCTCCCCCTTGCAAGATACGTAAAAATATCGTATTCTATAGGTATGAAAATAGAAAACTCAAACATAGAAAAACCACTATTAGAACGTTTTTTACGTTATGTAAAAACATGGACCACAAGTGATTTAGAGTCTGCAGATAAAGGAATATGCCCATCTACAGAACAACAAAGAGATTTTGCATATACACTCGAAAAAGAACTACAATCTATTGGAATACAAGATGTCCACGTTACTGAGTATGCGTATGTTTGTGCGCGCATTCCAGCAACTACGGGTTATGAAAGCGCTCCTTCTGTTGGTTTCCTTGCTCACATGGATACCGTTCAGGGCGTTTCCGGAAAGGATGTAAAGCCCCAAGTAATAGAAAACTACTCAGGAGAAGCCATTGCACTAAAAGAAGGCGTAATACTAGACCCGACACTCGACAAAGACCTTGGTTTAGCAAAAGGTGAAACTATTATTACTACAGACGGGACAACACTCTTAGGCGCCGATGACAAGGCTGGTATTGCAGCTATTATTACAGCTATTGACATACTCATACATGATGAAAACAGCCAACACGGTCAAATAGAAATTATTTTTAGTCCCGATGAAGAAACAGGACATGGCATGGATAACGTTCCTCTTGAATGGATTCAATCAAAGGCTTGTTATACTTTGGATGGAAGCCACATAGGAGAAGTTGAAGTAGAATGTTTTAGTGCCTATAAAAGTGAAATTATTTTTAATGGTAAGTCAAAACACACAGGAACGGCAAGACCAGATATGATAAATGCCGTTACTATGGCTTCAAACTTTGTGGCAATGCTTCCACAAAATGAAAGCCCTGAAGCAACTGATGGTTATCTCGGTTTTTTTGCGCCTATGAAAATTTCAGGACACCTTGAACAAGCAGAGGTAACACTTTATTTGCGAGATTTTGATGATGATTCTATGCAAAGACGCATAAAAACTGTTGATGCAATTGCTAATGCCATTCAGCACAAATTCCATGGTAGTAATGTTGAAGTTACGCATACAAAGCAATATCAAAACATGAAAAGTAAACTAGATGAGCATCCAAGTGTTGTTCAAAACTTATTTAAAGCAGCAGAAAACTTGCAAATTACACCAATTTGCAACCCAATCAGGGGTGGAACCGATGGTTCTCGGCTAACCGCAATGGGAATTCCTACTCCCAATATTTTTACAGGCGGACATAACTTTCATTCAAGAAGTGAATGGGCGTCCTTAAATCAAATGGTATATGCTGTTCGTATGGTATTAGAGATAATTACATTAAATACAATAAAAGGAGCGAAATAAATGGTAGAATATCATATAGAAGGCGGAATCCCAATCAAGGGAACAATTACACCTGGCGGAAATAAAAATGCGGCTCTTCCTTGTATAGCTGCAACACTACTGTCTGATGAGCCTGTCATACTTCACAATATTCCAAATATACATGACACGCTTGTAATGTTAGATATTGCAAAAGCAGTAGGAGCTACTGTCGAAAAAATTGATACAAATTCATGGAAGGTTCATGCGAAAAACATTGAAAATGCTGAAATACCACGTGAATTATCGAAAAAAATTAGGGCTTCAATTTTATTTGCAGGATCCCTCGTTGCCCGCTGTGGAAAAGTCATTATGTTTCCACCAGGTGGTGATGTTATAGGAAGACGGCGATTAGACACGCATTTTTTAGCATTAACAGAACTCGGTGCACGAATAGAAGCTGATGGCAACTTTACGTTTACTGCAAATAAACTTGTTGGTGCAGACATGTTCTTAGATGAAGCATCTGTAACAGGAACAGAAAACGCACTCATGGCTGCTGTCGTAGCAGAGGGGCAAACTATTATCACAAATGCAGCATCCGAGCCACACGTGCAAGATCTTTGTAATATGCTTAATGCAATGGGAGCAAAAATATCCGGAATTGGCTCAAATATCTTGATAATTGATGGCGTAGAAAAACTTCATGGTTGTGAGTTTAGAATAGGCCCTGACTTTATGGAAGTTGGCTCTTTTATCGGACTCGCTGCTGCTACGAAGGGAAGTATAACTATTGAAGGAGTTGCGCCAAGGGACTTGCGCCCTATAAAGCTTGCTTTTGGCAAACTCGGAATCCACTGGGAAATTAATGGCACCACACTTCATGTTGACCAAACACAATCAATGCAAGTTAACACTGACTTAGGAGGAATGATTCCAAAAATTGACGATGCCCCTTGGCCAGGTTTTCCACCCGATTTAACAAGCATTATGACCGTTGTAGCAACCCAAGTTGAAGGCACCGTTCTTATACACGAAAAAATGTTTGAATCCAGAATGTTCTTCGTAGATAAACTCATTGGCATGGGCGCAAGAATAACACTTTGTGACCCACACAGAGCTGTAGTATCGGGTCCTTGCACACTACATGGAGATGAAGAACTGACTTCCCCTGACGTGAGAGCGGGTATGGCAATAGTAATTGCTGCAATGTGCGCAAGCGGTAAAAGTATAATTAGAAATGTATACCAAGTTGAAAGGGGCTATGAAAACCTCGCAGAGAGATTAAAAAGCTTAGGCGCACGTATCGAACGAGTAGATACATAACAATGTTAAAAGCTAGCTAGAATGCTCTCATACGCCGCCTGAATGCGCAAAAATGCTTCGGCGGCTATTTTTTTCTGTTCTTCACTCAAGTCAACCATCGTATCAGGGTGATACAAAGATGCCAATGATCTATGAGCGCTTTTCACAACATCTATGGAAGATCCGACACTTACACCTAGAAGCTCATAAGCTTTTGCTATATCTTCTTCTTCATCCTTTTGAACATACATTGGTTTGTGTAAGAGTTCTGCTAAATACTCTGAAGGCTTTACACCACGTTCAAAATTCCAATCATACTCAACAATCGATAAGAATGTAAAAATAAGCAACAGAAAATTATCATACTGAGCATCTCTTAGCTGATTTTTTAATAGTGTTGCGCCAAGGCACTCAACAATTAAATCGCCATTTAAGCTTTCTGAATGAGCAGCAATTCTACATAAACTTGTCCAGTCTGCTGTGTACAGAGATGAGAATCTTTTATGCATTTGCATACCTGAAAACTCTGCACTCCCAGTGCAATACACACCTAATGCTGCAACCAGTAGAGCGCCTTCAAAAGGTTCATCTGCTACGGCTTCAGTTTGAAACTGTTCATTCTTTTTAAATGGATTTTCAATTCTTGCTTCCAACGTTGAATCTTTTTTTATTCTTTTAATAAGTGTTTCAACGAAAAAAGTTGTTAATGCTCCAACAACACCAAGCGTTACACCTCCAAGCAGTCCTAAAACACAAGCGATAATAATAATTTTGTAACGTATGCTGTACTGTTTACACAATGTCAAAAATCGTTTCATGCTTTATACTTACCAGTTGTCACTTTTTCTTTTGTTCAGTGTGCAACGATAAAAATCTAATTGCTTCAATAATAATTATAATTATGAATGCAAAAATAAACAGTGGAATTTGCCAAATGCCTTCTAGCCGTGCAAAAGTAAGCGAAAGTAGACTCATGCCATAATCTAACAGCGCTCTAATAGATTCTGCAATAATTGTAAAAAATGGAACCATCAACACCCAGTAAAACCTAAAAAGTGAATTTTCAGGAAGCCTAAAATTCCAAGCTTGTATTGCCAAATATAAAAACAGCGCAAATATTAAAAATGGATAACATGCTCTTTGAAGAAAATAACTACTAAATACCAAAGTCGAAAATCCATACTCTTCTGCCTTTGGAATAAAGCTATATAGAGAGGCAAGATTAATAAACATTGGCCCTGCAGAAGCATCAGCAATTAAATCAAAATCGTCTAAACTCATTGGAAGAAATGTTAAACTGTCATCTAGAGCATTCGCTTTTCCATGTGTAAAAATAGGACTGCTAACAACTCCTTTTGTAGTTCTATCCACAGAAGTTAAAAGCAAGCGCGGAACCAAATCTTTTTCTTCAAGATCCAACTTTATCATTGTCTCTTCATGAAAACTCGAAAGTGGTTGCCCTATTAGCTTCACATACGGAACTGTAAATGAATATAATATTGTGCCGGTTGAGTCTTGCACAGTACATGAATAATTTCTTAAATACTTTAAGAATTTGCCTGCACTTCTAACATTTGTAATTCCACCAATTGATACCTCATAATGGAGCCCATCATTTCTTGTTACCGAAAAATGTATATTTTTGGATTTTTCAAAATGAGTCAAATTTGTTGTTTCATCAATAAAAAAATATTCGTTTAATAAGGCATTTTCTGCCAAAGCAAAGTATCGTATGACATCTCTATCGTGTGGAATCTTATTGTGCAAATCTAAAAACACGTAATAAGCACTTAGTGAATCTCTTTCCATAAGATATGAATAGCCCTGCCTTTTTTGCTCAAATATTCTCATATCTTCATCAGTTTCGAAGCCTGACCATGTTGAAAGTTTGCTCCACGCATCAAGAGATATTTTTTGCAACTCAGCGCTATTCGCATTGTTTGTTCCGCCAAGCTCTAAGCCTACAAATGCATAGTAATGCGCATCAAAATAATTTTGATTGTCAAAAGATTCTCTTGCGTTTTCAAGCATTTTCAAGACAGTTTCAGCACTCGACGTTTCTGTAGTTTCACTAGGTTGCAAAACCTCAGGAAAATATTGTAAGGCCTCTGTGACATTCTCTGCAGGGGTTCTTTCGAGAAGTTCTTTTAGGTCCAATGCATCTTGCGACGTTGGATATAGCTCTAAAGCGGTATCAGCATAAAAGATTGCTCCAAGTATATCATCTTGTTCATAAAACTCAATACTCTTTTTGATGTACCATTCATAGTCTGTAATACGCACTTCTTTTTCTACTTTTGATGCATTAATTAAAGGCTGAAAAATCTCAGCGGCACAAAAAAGAATAATAACATTTGCGCATATAACAATCATAATCCTGCGAAAACTATCCATTTGCACAGTTGAAAAACTTTGCAAATTTCTTTGCCCATCTTTGTCAAGATATGTTGCAAGTGTAACAAAAAATATTGACGCAAATATTGATGGAAGCCATTGAATAAATAAGTTCAAACCTGTAAGAACCTTGTAAGAACCAATATCAATTTCTAATAATACAGGAATTTCACTTACGGTAAATGCAAAGATAAACGCAATAACAAAACAAAGAAAGGTATAAATAGCTGTTAATATTGCAACTTTTTTTGTTATCATATTATTCACCTTCTTTTTTATGATCTTTATTCTTTGCGGAACTTACACCACCAACAAAAAAAACAATTACAGAAATAAGACAATTGATAAGACAAACTGTCCATTGAATATTTATAAGCAAAACCCAACCTTGCCTATAAAAAATTCCATTAATCCAAATGATTACACACCAAATAAAGAGGACTGCTGCGACATTTATGAGCTTCCACTTTGACACAAACCTCAGTGCATACAAGGAAGAAAGTGCTAATCCTAGCGATGAATACAACAAGTAATCTATTCTCCCAACTCGACCAGCCAAAAATGCTGTTTCACGGAGCAAAAGCAAATCTGAAAAAATTACAACCAAACTGTTTGGAATTGTTATTGAGTATAGTTCTAAGTTTTGCAAAAGATTGCTTAATAACGATACGTTAAAAAAGCCATGTGCCATAGAGGGTGCTTGCCCTGTAAGCTTGAAACTTACTACCTGTTCTGGTGAAAAAAACAAACAAAATGGAATGAGCATTAGCCACACAAAAACACATAAAAAAATGTAGGTAAAAAAATCAAGTGTCGAAGATGAATTATATTTTATAGACCGAAGTATCATCGCTGCCAAGGCAGCCACTGCCACTAGTGGCAAAAGTGATAAGGCAGAATACAAAAAAACATCCCATGCATATATGTGATATTCTAATGTTCCAATTGATGGCATAGGATATAACACAAAAAAAATAGCCGCAAAAGCTGTAAGAAAAAGTGTAACTGCAATGTATGTTGGCACAATAAGCAAATCTTTTTTCATATTTTCTATGATACCATGCTTTTATAATAAAAACAACTATTCATATTGTGTTTTAAATAAAAAAAAGTTGCTTTGATTTCAAAGCAACTTTTTTATTAAAAATTATTAGCCTAAGAAAACCTGACCTTGGTCATCAATGGCAAGAATTGTCTTACACTCAGAACAACGAAAACGACCTGCTCGCGTTGCTTTTAGTTTTTTCGAACATAATGGACAAGAAAACGTTTTGGGGAAAATACCAACTACGGCAACTGTTTCTTGTTGGAAAAAGGCTATTGCAGCGTCTGTAGATTCTTTTATATTAAAGAACTGTGAGAATCCCAACAATTGAAATACTTCGTAAACCTTGGCTTGAATCTCCAATAAAACAATATCCCCACCTTTAGGTTTTACCATTTTTAAGAAAGCAGTAAAAGAACCAATACCTGTGGAAGATACATAGTTCAATGTTGCGCAGTTAAAAATCAAATTTGTATAACCTGCGTCGACTACTTTTGCTACACGTTTTTGAAAAAAGCTAGAGTTATAAGTGTCTATGTAACCATTCAAATAAAGAATAATACATTTTTCAACACCTGCAGCCTTTTCGAGAGAAATCTTCAAGCTATCATCTTTTTCGTCATCAAAGCCTGGTACTAAATTATTGTTTAATGCCATAATATTTTCCTTGTTATAGTCCTATTATAATAATACACCATATGTTATATGTTTGTCAAATACCATTTAACAAAATTCTAACAAATAATTAATTAAAACGCAGGGTCCCATCCCCCATCTATACTAATAAGCGACCCATTAACCATAGGCTGCTTCAGTACATTTATTGCCGTTTCGGCAACCTCTGTTGCTTCTATCAATCTTTTTTGTGGCATTTTAGAAGACAAAATATCACAAATATCTTCTCTCAAGTATTCTGTTTTAGTAAAACCTGGAAAAAGTGCATTGCACGTAATTCCATATTTTGCATACTCAAGTGCCGTTGATCGAACTAAGGTACTAAGTGCTGTTTTTGACGATGCATAGGCAGCATTTGTCGCAAAGGCATTGACCCTCTCCGTTCGTGTTCCTCCAATCAATAAAAATCTACCCCATTTTTTTTCCATCATCTGCGGTAGAGCAGAGCTTATAACCAAAGCGGGAAGTAATAAATTAAGTTCTATCATTTTTTCCCAACTTTGACTATCCATTTCATGCAATTTTTGTTGCAAAAATGGTCCATAACATACACATATTATATCGGCATCTTTAACCGATTTATTAAGGGTAGAATTAGAAAAAGTTTTTGCAAACCCCACGTCTAAATACTGTACAATTTTTTTTGTAGGTACAGCATCACTCATTTCCGAAACAAATTTCTCAAACGAGTCTGATTCATGCCCTCCATGTATAGTTAGAGTACAGTTGTGTTTAGATAACTCTCGGCAAATTGCAGAACCAATTCCACCACTTCCGCCGATTACTAAGGCTTTTTTTTCAAAAAAAATTTATCTATCCCTCTTCTTAGAAGATATATCAAATATAAAAAAAATTCAAGCAAAATACTTTTTTTTTCGTCTTTTTTTCCTGTTTTCATTTTTGAAGTTTTTCTATATACTACACAAAAGAATTTACTTTAATACTACTTTTTGGGGATTTTATGCTATTATCACAAATAACTATTGTACTATGCCATCCAGAAGAAAGCCGAAACATTGGCTCTGTTTGCAGGGCAATGCAAACGATGGATATCACACACTTACGCATCGTAGGGACAAAGCAAGAATATGATGAAAATAATGTAAATACTCTAGCACTTCACGCAAAAGGACTTTGGGAAATGGCAGAATTTTACAATACTCTTGAAGATGCGACAAAAGACTGCGCAATTATTGCTGGGACAACTAGGCGAAGAGGAAAAAAACGAAAAAGTGCATTGCTTTTACCTGAAGAATTTGTTGCCCATATTGGAAAAATGCCCAATAATGAAAACCAATCACGCATTGCTCTTGTTTTTGGAAACGAGAGAACTGGCTTAACCGATATGGAGCTTGATGTTTGTACAATGGGTGTTACCATACCTACAAGTGAATTATTTGGGTCTCTTAATTTATCACATGCTGTGCAGATTTTTACGTATGAGTTATTTAGAGCATACAATAATCAAAAAAGTTCCACCAAAACAATTTCACCAGGATACATCCCTATTTCTGTACAAAAGTTGCACGAATCAATACAAATCATAATGGAAAGTTTACAAAAAATAGGCTTTTTTACGCAAGCTGGAAAAAAAGAGATGGAACTTTTTTGGAAAAGTATCCTTACCCGAGCTCTTCTTTCAAAAGGAGAAGCAACATATTTAGAAAAAATATTTAAGAAAGCAGCTGGTTTAGCCTCAAGAAACAAAAGTGATATCTCTTCCTGAAATGGTAGTTTGTGGTGTCATAAGATAGGCACATTCAATACATCTTTCAAGCTCCCTTATATTACCTGGCCATGTGTGAGCCTCAAGTTTTGAAATTGCGTCAAAAGCAAGTTCCTTTTGTATACCATTTTTTTCTATGAGTATTTTTAGAAAATGCCTTGAAAGAGGCAAGATATCTTCTATTCTTTTTCTTAAAGCGGGTATGTGTAGCTGTATTCCACTTATGCGATAATATAAATCTTCTCTGAAAGAATCTTTGTCTTTTAGTTTTTCCAAAGGTACATTTGTTGCACAAATAAGGCGAACATCAGAAGTTTTCATTTCAACGCTTCCAACCGGCCTGTATGCACCCGTTTCTAAAACTTGTAGCAGCTTTGCTTGTATAGTATTTTTTATGCATGCAATTTCATCTAAAAATATTGTTCCTCCATTTGCATGCTCAAATAAGCCTATTCTCGAAATAGCCCCAGTATACGCCCCAAGTTTTGTCCCAAACAATTCTCCTTCGATAAGTGTTTCTTGAATTGCCGCAATATTTTCTTCGACAAATTTTTTATTACTTCTAGAAGAAAGTTGATGTATCATCCTTGCTATAAAACTTTTACCAGTGCCAGTTTCACCCAGTATCAGTACCGATAATTCATTTTTTGCAACGGCTACAAGCTTCTTCTTAAAAGCAATCATTTCATCTGATATACCTATGCACGCTTCTACAACATCATTTTCGATAGTATTTTCCAGGGCAAGTTCTCTTTGCTCAATACAACGAAGGATATGTGCGTATAGAAACTCAACACAACAGGGTAAGGCAACGATATCTTCATAGCTACAATGCAATAAATGCATAGCCATTCCCATACTGTCCTCTTTTACAAGAGGTATCACTTGAGGGGCATTACACAATGAATAGACTTCCTCAGTAATTACATTGTGCCCATTTTTAATTAATTCAAAATCAAGAAGAACAATTGACGCTTGGCAAAAAAATCCCCCTATTTCAGTTGAAAAAGGGGACACAGGCATCACATATATATGATGCGAGTGCAGTTTTTGACAAAAGCTATGCAACTTTTTATCATTACTAATTAATAATACTTTTTCCATACATATCCTCTTCATTGGGGACATGTTTTTTAAGCTATTTTCGGCTTAATTTTTCCCCAATAAGCAACAGTATATACCACAAAAAAGGGAAAATCAAAAAAATTTTCAACGGATTTTTTAATACTTCAAGCAAAACTTCTCTACCAGAGGCAAAGGTAGCATCGCTTAAACGCTTCTTTTTTTGAGAAAAAATTGCAAAGGCATCTTTATAATATACAAAAATGCTTGAGCCAAAACTATTTCTCCTTTCATAGGCCCAACGCGCACCTGTTGAAACCCCATCTGCAAGCAAAACCATTGAAGGGTTTGCTTTAAAAATAGCAGAAAGTATGTCTTTTTCGCTTTTTTTCCCAAAATATCCTGGTACACGCCCCACTATTTGAAGGCCTGGGTATGTTGATCGCAGGTTTTTTTCTGTTTCAGCTAGAATTCCAGGATGCCCTCCTAAAAGATACAGAGAGCGAAACCTATTTTCCAAAATTGTTAAAAATGACACTATTGCTTTAAATGGGTAATATCGAACTGGAACTCTTTTCCCCAAGAAACGAGCGCCATTTAAGATGCTTTTTGATGTAGGTAAAATTAACGATGCATTTTCTATGCAATGAAGAAGTTCGGCATTGTTTTGAGCTTTTAATATATCCCAAACAGACAAAAAAACAATTTGCTTTGTTCCAGGTTGTTCAACTAATGCATAAACCACTCTTTCTAAATCTTCAAGGCGTACAATATCTATTGGTATCCCCACCATTTTTATACGTTCAATCCCATCCATGTATCATACTCCCCTAGTATTGATTGCAAAACAGCAATACTATATATTGATGCTGTTTCTGCTCTTAGTATATTTGTTTTTAGATGTATCGGCTGAAAAGAATTTTTTTGAAGCAAAACTAATTCCTTCGGGCTAATACCCCCCTCACAGCCAACAGCAAAAGCAACTTTTGCAGTTGGTAAAGTGTGCTTTTTTTGCACAAGTGAATATACACTTTTTGTATTTTCACCTTTTTCACATAACACAAAAGCAAGGCTTTCACTGTGTTCATCTTGCAAAGAATTATTCCATAGTGAGAGAGCTGTTTCAATGTCACAAGGAGGAAAAACTCTCGTGTCTATTGAAGAACCACTTTGTTGCTGTGCTTCCCGTACTATTCTCATCCACCTTTCAACCTTGCCTGCATTTTCTCCCGCTTGCTCAGTTTTTTTCCCCGTTACTGAATATTCTCCAACTATAGGTACAATGGTGTGTACACCACTCTCAGTTGCCTGGCGTACAATAATATCCATTTTTTGGCCTTTTGGCAAAAATTGAAAAAGCCAATACTCAGGTACATCATTCAAAAGAGACTCATTCTCTTTATCCCCTGCATTATCCAAGGGAGCTAACGCTACAAGTCTAACACTCCCAAGTTTCTTAATATCATTTTTATTAAACTGTACGCTCATCGTGCATACCATGCCATTTGGCAACCGTACAGAAACTTCGTCATCTTTTTTGAAACGCAACACATTAATGAGGTATCGCTTTTCTTTTTCTGTCAACACTATGCACCCTTTTTTATCGGGCAAAGAACTTGCTACAAACTGGCGCATACTATAAAACACCCATCATGCTAATAAACTTCATCCTCTTCAATTACAACTGACGCTTGAAGCTCACTCAACGTTTTAGCGTTTTGGACAAGGTCGTCAAAATTGGGATTTTCCAGCACTTCAAGAGCTGCAAGAAGCTGAATATCAAAATCTAAGTCATATAGTGCATCTGGATAGGCTTTCATGCGAATAAGGCGACGCAGAGTATTCTCTTCCAAATCATATTCTTTTCTTAATTCTTCGGCGTATTGTGCAATTTCTCTTTCACTCATTCTAGGATTATCTTCAATATAATTGTCTACAACATCTGATGTAAAAAGATCTACATACACAAGGCTTTCTTCTTCGGTGAATTCAGGATACAATACTTCAAGGTCTGGTGGTATACCTATTCCATCTATATTGGTATCGCTAGGTGTATAGTAACGAGCCATTGTAATTTTTAAGCCATCGTTATTTGGAAGATTGCGCACTTGCTGCACAGAACCTTTACCAAATGTTTTTTCCCCAACTAAATAGGCAAGGTGATAATCTTTTAAAGCACCAGCTAAAATTTCAGAGGCACTAGCAGAACCTTGGTTTATCAACACAACAATTGGAACAGCTTTTTCCATAGTGGTATTTCTTTGGTTTGCTCGAAATACCGTGTTTTCAAACATTAATCTACTTTTTGTTGATACAATTACTCCACCATCAATAAACTTATCTGCTACATCTGCAACACTATCAATAAGTCCACCTGGATTATTGCGTAAGTCAATAATAAGTGAATCGAAATTATGTGCTTCAAAACTATCTAATGCATCTTGCACTCGTTCAGGAGTTTGTGGAGTAAATTGAATAATTCTGACATATCCAACATTGTTTCCATTTTCGGTTATCATGCCATATTTTACCGTTGGAACCTCAATAAGTTCACGAATAAGAGTAACCGTAAATTCATTGTTTTTCCCTCTTAGTATAGTTACTTCGACAGGGCTTCCAACTTCGCCTCTTAGAATATTTAGCACTTCATCCATCGTAATACTCTCGGTAAGAGTATCACCTATTTTTGTTATCATATCTCCTGTTTGAATACCTGCTCGCCAACCTGGAGAATCTTCGATAGGAGAAACAACCTCTACGTATGCAGGTTTTTCTGAGGAGGTTTCAACTGGTTTTGTTATTGAAAGTCCCACTCCACCAAAATTTCCATCAGTAGTATCAGTTAAACTTCTTACTTCTGCAGCATCCATGTACACAGTATAAGGGTCTTCAATCGCATCTAGCATACCTTTGAGTGCACCCTCATAGAGAATCCTAGGGTCTATTTCTTCTACATAATTATCTAATACAAAATTGTAAACACTATTCATAACTTCTAAATAGCGCTGCTCTTCTTGTGCTTTTTCATTTTCTGAGCGAGGACTCCCTTGTGCATGCGACAAAGGAATGGTTAGTACAAAAAGTGCAAAACACACAGAAACGAGCACCCACACAAAAGGGCGTTTAAAAATTTGAGTTTTCATACTTCTATTGTACCCTACAGACGAATTTTGTCAAGGCATCAAGTAGCGTTGTGTAAGATATTAGATTTTATTCATCATAGATTGAATGGTAGCATTAAATACTTCTTGTGTTTCAAAACTTCCAAACTCAATATAATTATTTAACACACAGTCAGCACCAACTTCTTGTAGTTGTTCTTTTGTAAACGAGCCTGTAATTCCCAAGCATAAACAACCAGCAGCTTTTCCGGCTTGTACACCATTTAGAGCATCTTCAATTACTAAACAATCTTTTGCTTCAAGTCCAAGCCCTTTCATTGCAGTTAAGTAAATTTCTGGGTCAGGTTTTTTGTGCGTTATTTGATTTCCCCATACACCATAATCAAAATCTTCTAATTTGAACCCAAGTGCGTTTAAGTTCATATCGAGTTTTATTTTATCGGCGCTTGTTGCAAAGGCTATTTTTATACCTGCTTTTTTTGCACTTGCAATAAACTCTTTTATGCCTTTTATTTCACAAGTTTCTGGAGCGCTTTCCCCTTCCCCTAAGTTAACAGGAATGTTTCCAATGAGCATTTCGTTATAAATATTATAAGCTTCAACCTTTGCACTTTCTATTTCAATTTCTACACCATACTTTTCTGCAACTCCGCCAATAAATTTATTTTCACCAGCTCCAATAAATGGTTCAAAATCTTTTCGTGTTACCCTTGCCCCTCGCCTATTAAAAAACTCAATACACGCTGCCGCAATGTATATTTCTGAATCTATTAATACACCATCAACGTCAAATAAAATACCTTTAATCATGAATTTTCCCTTCTAATAATAAATTTTTGTAATAACAAAAAAAGCAGTGAGCGACTCAAAAAATTGAACATCTCACTGCCCTTTACACCACAAGATTTTTTATAACAACCAAAAAATTTTCGTGGTACACGGTACAGTCTTCATGAATTTCATCCGTACCATTATTAATTATGCATTATTAATTATTAATTACCTTATTCTTGTTCTAACACCAATGTTTTTGTAGGTGCATCACATACTTCAGTTGGACCGTAGTATTGAATTGCTCCTGGAAATAAGAAACTTGTTTTTACAGCCCATTCGTCGCGGTTTGCTACTAATTTTTTGAATGGTTTTCCATCCAATTCAACCAATGCTTTTTTAATAACTGGTTTTGCGTGTCCATGGCGTTGTTCCATGTTCATCATCATTGTTAATGGAATACCACCTGCAACCCATTCTGCTGCCGGTTTAATAAGATTTCTAACAGATGAAATGTAGCCAGTTAAGCCGTTTGCAATAAGAACAAATGCATTGTAGCCAAGTGAGTAGCAGTAGTCTGCGTCAAAGTTTGAAGGGAATGCACAGCGTCCTTCATAGCCAAAGAAGTGGCAGTATGAACTGAATGAACCTTTGTAAGTGCCAGCTTTTTTCATTTCTGCAAGTTGTTTTTCAACAGCAAGAGCTAATAATTTTTCGGTGTCAATTCGGCTAACTTGAACGTTTCCATGTGGGTCTCTATCTGCCAAAAATTGTTCTGCAATTGCATCCGGTAAAGAATCAAAAGCATCATAAGAAGAAGCGGTAAGGTTAGATTTTAACCATGCTTTTTTAGCTTCAAAACCGTTTAATGCATTAAACTCATCTGCTTTTAAAGACATTGTGTCGTTAAGTTCTGCAATAAGAGCTTTCATTTCAGGAACAAACTCAACTAAACCTTCTGGAATAAGCACTAAACCAAAGTTTTCTTTGTTTTCTGCTCTTTTTGCAATTGTTTCACAAATTGAGTCTGTAATTTGACGAAGTGTCATTTTTTTAGCTTCAACTTCTTCAGAAACTAAGCAAATGTTTGCTTGAGTTTGAAGTCCGCATTCAAGTGCGATATGACTTGCAGAACGACCCATAAGTTTAATAAAGTGCCAGTATTTTTTTGCTGAGTTTGCGTCTCGGCCAATGTTACCAATAAGTTCAGAATATGTTTTACAAGCAGTGTCAAAACCAAAACTTGTTTCGATGTATTCGTTCTTTAAGTCTCCATCGATAGTTTTTGGAACACCGATAACTTGTGTTGAAAGGCCGCATTGAATAAAGTATTCTGCTAAAAGAGCTGCGTTTGTGTTTGAGTCATCTCCACCAATAATTACAAGTGCATCGAGTCCTAAATCTTTTGCAGTCTTTGCAGCTTGTGCGTATTGCTCATCACTTTCAATTTTTGTTCTACCAGAACCAATGATATCAAAACCACCAGTGTTTCTGTATTCATCAATAAATGAGTCTGTAAACTCTTTGTAGTCAGCATCTAATAAACCAGATGGACCACCTAAGAATCCTAAGAGTTTTGACTCTTTGTTAGCTTTTTTTACACCGTCATAAAGACCTGAAATAACATTGTGCCCACCAGGAGCTTGTCCTCCAGAAAGGATAACACCAACAGTAATTTTTTTACCTGCGTTTGCGTTATTCCCCTTTACAAGGTTTGCAATTGGTTTACCGTAAGTGTTTTGAAATAATTCTTTTACTTTGTCTGCATCTGAAACTGCTGTTGTTGCTTCTCCAAGTGAAATAGTAAGGTTTTGTAAATCTTCTTTTAAAATAGCTGGTAATTTTGGCTCGTATTCATATCGAGCTTTTTGTAATGCTGAAATACTCATTAAATCTTCCTGTTTGTGAATAAATTTCTATATAAAGCTTTCTTTATAGATTGAAAAAATAATAGCGTAAAATGCTAAAAAATTCAAGTGCTTGCAAAAAAATCAAAGAAGTGATACAACTACTTATGGCCAAACTTCGATTTGCAACAACCGACGATACAAAACAAATTCTCGCTATCTATGAGCACTATGTGAAAAATACTGCAATAACATTTGAGTATGAAGTTCCAAACGAAGTTGACTTTTTAATGCGCATAAAAACAATTTCTGAATCTTATCCATACATTGTAGCGACCTTAAATAAAAAGATTATTGGCTATGCATACGCTACAAAATTTAGAGAAAGAAAAGCCTATGATTGGGCTGTAGAAACATCGGTGTACATAGATAAAGACCATAGAGACAAGGGAATCGGAAAAAAATTATACACCAAATTATTAGACCTATTAACAGAGCAAGGTTTTGTTATGGCCTATGCGTGTGTAACCTGTCCTAATTTTACAAGTGATGCTCTCCACTCTTCACTTGGTTTCTCAAAAATTGGAGTTTTTTCAAACAGTGGGTATAAATTTGAAGCATGGCATGATATAGTCTGGTATGAAAAACAATTACATTCTACAAAAAAAGAATCCTTTGAAATCAAACCCATTAAGAAATTAAAAAAAACCTCCGTTGCGGAGGGCTTATGAAAAGCCTACGCAACCATGACCTTGTAAAAACATTTGTTGCGTTAAAGGGCAATCCAAAAATGTCCTTGGTAACAGAGCCTCTGTGGTTTATACCATATTCGTTGTTTTCACCCTTTGCAAGCCTTTACATGTCACGAAATGGCCTAAGCAGCTCAGAAATTGGGCTTATTATTTCAATTAGTTTAGTATTGCAAGTTTTTTTTGCTTTTGTGGGAGGCGTAATAACTGATAAATTAGGCAGACGATTTACTACCTTTGTCTTCGATTTCATAGCTTGGACTATTCCGTGCTTTATTTGGGCTTTTGCACAGAATTTTTGGATGTTTTTACTTGCTGCATCTATAAATGCCCTTTTTCAAATAACAAGCACTTCATGGACATGCCTATTTGTAGAAGATTGTCCTAAAAAGCATCTTACAAATGCTTTTACCCTACTTCATATGTGTGGCATGTTATCGGTCTTTTTCTCGCCTATTGCGATAATCCTTGTTGACATGTATTCCGTAAAACAAGTTGTAAGTGTCCTTTATTTTATTTCAGGCATTTCTATGTCACTAAAATTTATACTTTTATATGCTTTTGGTGGTGAAACAGAGATGGGAAAAATTCGCCACGAAGAAACTAAAAATATTTCTTACATAACCCTTTTTAAAGGATATGACGAGGTAATTAAAACAATTCTTAGTTCTTCTAGTATGAAATTTGTTATTCTTTTATTGGCACTCACTAATACATCTGTAATTGCAACCACAAACTTTTTTTCTTTATATATAACAGAGCATTTGCAGCTAGATGCAAGCTTAGTTCCTATCTTTCCTATGGTTAGAACAGCATTAATGCTTCTTGTTGTTGCATTTTTACAAAATAGCATTAACCGTTTCCGTATGAAGAATGCGCTTCTTATTGGTGTTTTCATTTACATTCTTAGCCATATAATGCTAATTGTAACTCCTATACAAAGCATAACGGGAGCTACGATCTACACCCTTTTAGAAGCAGCAGCCTATGCAATAGTATTCCCACGCCGAGAAGCACTCATGGCCTACTATATTATCCCAAAAGAACGATCAAGAGTACAATCTATTTTTCATGCCGCTATGATTGCCATTTCAGCACCCTTTGGATACGTAGTTGGAAGACTTTTTGATGAACATCCAGACTACCCATTTTGGTTTAACATTGCAGTCTTTATAATAATAGCAGTTATCATAGCAAGGTCAAAGGCAATTGTTTCATATGATAAGGAAATCCGCGGCGAATCCTAGCGGAAAGTACTTTATAGTTGTGAATTTTTTGCAATTACCACTAATTCGCCAGTCATTCTGACTCTGCTTTCTGTTTTGCCTTGGAAGAATCTCCTTCGTGGCGTAAAAAATCTTTACTTTTGCGTATCCACCAAGACTGGTCATTATATATCCGCAAGAATTGCACAGATTACGCAGATTTTTTTGTGCTACAAGCTGCACGATTATACCGTCCACCCACAAAAAAACTAAAAACCAATAATAATTATATGTTTAGCTTTGATTAGACTTCAATATTAACATACTCTCTCTGTACCACGTTCCGGTGGGAATCCCATTAATCTGCGTAATTTGTGGTTTTTTCCTTCTTAACACACGAAAATCAATTTTGAATAACTAATTAAATTTAGCCACAGATGAATAGGATGTAAAGGATGTTTTTTTGTGGTGTAAAGGGAAAAATACCATTATCCTGTTTAATCCTGTATATCTGCGGCTATAAAAAAGAAACTTTTGGATGAAAATTGATTTCCCTGTTCTTAACACTCCTTGCCTGTACAAAATCAATACCTTATGCTATAATACACTATACAATTTTTTGGAGGTTTTAATGAGTATTCACATAGCGGCAAAAGAAGGCCAAATTGCAGAAGCAATTTTATTACCAGGAGACCCATTACGGGCAAAGTTTATTGCAGAAACATTTTTAGAAGATGTGGAATGTTATAATGAGGTGAGAAACATGCTTGGCTACACAGGCACTTATAAAGGCAAAAGAGTTTCAGTTCAAGGTACCGGTATGGGGCAACCTTCTCTATCAATTTACGTAAACGAACTTTTTAACGTGTACAATGTACAAAAAGCAATTCGTATCGGTACTTGTGGCGCAGTTCACAAAAGCACAAAGGTACGCGACATTATTATTGCAATGAGCGCATGTTCTGATTCTGCGATTTTAAATCAACGTTTTGGCTCACTCCACTTTGCACCTACTGCAAGTTACGAGCTTATGGCAAAGGCAATTGAAGCTGCAAAGTCAAAAAACATTGCCCACATGGTTGGCTCGGTTACTTCAAGTGATTTATTTTATGATGATAATGAAAACTGGAAGTTATGGGCAAGCTACGGTGTACTTGGCATTGAAATGGAAGCTGCAGAATTATATACATTAGCTGCCAAATTTGAACGGCAAGCTTTGGCAATTCTTACCGTTTCTGATCATATTGCTACTGGAGAAACAACAACTCCTGAAGAGCGTCAACTAACATTTAAAGGCATGATGGAAATTGCTCTAGAAGCTGCAATTTCATAGATTTATTTTTTTGTTTTTTTTAAAAGCGGTTTTTCATTTTGAGAAACCGTTTTCTTTTTACCTTTTGGCGTTTCTATTTTTAAGTTCATTTCTTCCTTTTTAAGCACAGAGAGTTTTTTTTCAAGATCATTTTTGTGTAAACTATTTTCTTGTAGCTTTACATCGATGTCTTTATTTTCATCGTTAATTTTATTAATTTTTTGAATGTTTGCTTCTTTTTTTTCACATAAAATTTTATGTTCAGTTTCATTTTTTTCTATAGAAACTGAAATATTTTCAATTTCTATTTGTCGTGAAAGCGAAACAATTATGTACCGTGTTTTTTGAATCTCTAATAAAAACTCTTCCAATCCTTTTGGAAAATCAACAAGTATTTCGCCGTCAGGGCTTACATACTTAAAGGCATATTCATGGCCAACTTTTGCACAAAAAACATCTTTCTCCGAATGCTTTTGATGTATTACCTTGTCTATTGCTGAAAGTCTCCTTTGTACCGTAGTTGTAACACCAGCTTTTTCAAGAGAACTTTTTATAGCATTTGCATTTAATGAAAGCCTTTCTGCATTAGCTTCAAGTTCTTTTAATTCCTTGTGTGTCGCAGTAAATGTTTCAAAAAGCAACTCCATATTTGAATCAATTTTTTTTGTTTCAACAAGCTGAGCAAGAACACCTGAATCTATAACACTTTTTGCACCATTCAGTAAAAGTTGGTTCCTTTTTTGTACTAAAGCCTCTATGTGCGCTTTAGTAACCCCAACTTTTGCACTTGAAACAATCCTCGAAATAACACCTTTTTCTTCTTTTTCATCGAGATATAGCGATTCTTTTTCCTTTGCCTCTGCAATTTTCCGATCTTCAACACACACACTCGTATATACCTTTCCAAAAACATCAGCAATTAAAGGCGTATAATGTTCAAACAAAGATTGCCCCATTTGAACATACAATGAATGCTCATCTTTTTCTAATTCGTCTTTTAATGCTTTTTCCTCAAAAATCTTTTTTTTAATTGCAGTGTATTCTAAGTCTAAGGACTGAATACTTTCTTGAAGAGCATAAAACGAATCAATTTCTGTTGCGAATGATGCATATGAATCAAAAATATCTTTTGAAATTGTTTTATCTTTTTTTTCTAATACAAACTGTCCTAAGGATGCTTCCGTTTTTTGAAGAAAGAACAATGCTTCTTCTTTACTTTTTTCTATTTTGGCAATATTTGATCTTTTGTTCATAGGTACCCCGTACATATAGTATAAGTTTTATAATTATACCATAGAAAATTCTTTTTGTGAACAAAATTTTTACTTGACAATTCCGATATTCATGCCTTATCATATATAAGAGGCAGTAATCAAAAGCGCACTGCCATTTTTTATTTAGGAGAAGAGAATGGGTTTCACAACAAATCAAATCAGAAACATTGCAATTGCAGGACATGGACAAACAGGAAAGACAACGTTGTTGGAATACCTATTGCTCACAGCAGGAGTAATTCAAAAAAGCGAAACAGTAGAGTCAGGTAAAACAGTTAGCGACTATACTTCGGAAGAAATTGAAAGAAAAATTTCTATCCACTCATCTCTTTCACATCTTGTGTGGAAAGACATAAACGTAAACATTTGGGATACACCAGGTTCATCTGACTTTGTGGGAGAAGTTATTGCAGCATTCCGCTCTACAGAAAGTGTCCTTATGTTAATAGATGGACGCTCCGGAGCACAAATTGAAACAATAAAACTTTGGAGAGATCTTGATAGACGAAACAAACCTCGTATTGTATATGTAAATCATATGGAAGATGAGCGAACAGATTTTCCATCTGTAATAAAAGATATTCACGATAAATTTTCAGTTGAAGTTTGTCCTGTTACAATCCCAATGGGCACTGGAGCGAACTTTAAGGGTGTCATCGATGTTATTAAAGGTAAAGCCTTTTTTGTTCCACAAGATGGCCAAGTTGAAAAAGAAGAAGAAATTCCTTCAGAATATAACGATGCTTATGAAAATGCTAGAGCTGTTTTAGCTGGGGCAGCTGCAGAAGGTGATGACGACTTACTGGTTAAATTCATCGATGAAGGTGAATTAACAAACGAAGAAATTGAAAGAGGTCTTATTATTGCTCTTGAAAACAACCGCATAGTTCCAGCTTTTGCAGGTTGTACTATTAAGAGATGCGGTCTTATTTCGATGCTTGATTTTATAGTCGAAACAGTTCCAGACCCAGCACACGCATTAGAAACTGCTACTACAAAAGAAGGCGAAACAGCAGCCGTAAAAATTAGTCCTGATGGAGACATGAGTGCAATAATAATAAAGACAGCAAATGATCAATTCTCAGGGAAGTTATCATATGTTAAAGTTATTACAGGAACATTAAAAGCAGACCAAGAAGTTCACAACATAACTGAAGAAAGAAAAGAAAAGCTTGGAAAGCTCTATCGATGTGTAGGTAAAAAACTTGAAGAAGTAAAAGAATTGGTTGCAGGAGACATTGGTATACTTGCGAAATTAAGCATTGCAAAAACAAGTGACACATTATCAGCAAATGCAGCCACTCTTCCTTTTGTTCGATTACGCCATCCTCATCCTGTATATTCTATGGCAGTTTCAGCTCAAAACAAAAAAGATGAAGACAAGATGGGCGAACTACTTGCAAAGGTTACAGAAGAAGATAGAACACTTCAGTTTAAATATAATATCGAAACAAAACAAAGTGTTCTTTCTGGAATGGGAGAACTCCATATTGGTATTATCCTTAATAAAATATCAACTCAAGCAAAAATATCTATTGATACTGCTATTCCTCGTGTTGCATACCGAGAAACGGTGCAAAGAAAAGCGCAAGCTGAATATACTCACAAGAAGCAATCTGGTGGGCACGGACAATATGGCCGCGTTGTTCTAGCAATTGATAAATTAGAACGAGGTGAAGGCTACAAGTTTACTAATGCTGTATTCGGTGGCGCTATCTCCAAAAACTATATTCCAGGTGTTGAAAAAGGTGTTAAAGAAGCAATGGAACACGGAGTTCTTGCAGGCTACCCGGTTGTTGATGTTGCAACCACTGTTTTAGACGGGAAAGAGCACCCTGTAGACTCTTCTGAAATGGCATTTAAATTAGCCTCTAGGAATGCATTTAAAGATGCAATGGCAGCTGCAGGCCCAATTCTTCTTGAACCAATTATGGATGTAACGGTTTGGGTAGAATCAAAATATTTGGGAGATATTATGTCTGATATGTCAAGTAAAAGAGGACGTATTTTAGGACAAAATCCTCTCGGTGGTGGAATTGAAGAAATTCGAGCACAAGCCCCGCAAGCAGAGCTTTTAAAATATGCAATTGACCTTCGTTCAATGACCAGTGGAACTGGAAGTTTTGAAACTTCTTTTGATCACTATGATCCAATTAGCGGAAAAATAGCAGAAGATGTTATTGCTAGTGCAAAAGAATTTATTACAATAGCGCATGCTGATGAATAATACGTAATATGTAGCATCCTTGCTACATATTACTATCGAGTTTAATGGCATAAAAATCACAATTGTCAAGGCAATCCAAAGGGGAATTCACGGTAGTAATGCAAAATGCATTGCTACCTTTTTTTTTATTCAGTGCCATTCCTTAGGGCGTCTAAATACTCTTTGTAGACATAGGTTCTATTTCGTTTATCATTGCTTGACGGATGTAAAATATCTAAACTAACCAAACGATTTACCGCAGCCGATACTGTATTAAATGTTAACCCAAGAGATTTTGCCGTTTTTGTAATATCGATAATGGGATTTTTTTCAATAAATGAAAATAGTTCCATTGCAGTAATTCCCGCCCGCTTTAAAAGTTCTATTTTTAAAGTATTCTTTTCACGAAGTTCAAGAAGCTTGTCAATTGTTTCAATTGCATCATTACACGATACAACTACACCTTTTAGAAAAAATGTAATCCATTGTTCATAGTTTCCCTTATCACGAACTTCAGTCATTCTATCAAAATATTCAATACGGTTCATTTTTAAAAACCATGAAATGTACAGCGCAGGATGTGAAAGATAGCCCTTAGAAATTAAAAACAATGTGATAAGCAATCTACCTATTCTTCCGTTTCCATCTAAAAAAGGATGAATTGTTTCAAACTGATAATGAATAAGTGCTGCACAAACAAGTACATTTTTTTCATCATCTATATTTAGAAAGGTTTCAAGCTCTTGCATAGCATTATTCATATCTTTTACATTTGGCGGTACATACGATGCATTCTTTATTCCAAACCCATGGGCGCCAATCCAATTTTGAGAGATGCGAAACTCACCGGGTGTTTTTTCTTGACCCCTCACTCCCTGCATTAGAATTTTGTGAGTTTCTTTTAACAACCTATTACATAGGGGAAATGTTTTAAGCCTTTGCAAAGCATATTCTGTTGCCTTTATGTAGTTTATAACCTCAGAAACATCCAAGTTTGCATTTTCTTCAATTTCAGGATTAAAAATATCTTCTAGTGTTGCTTGCGTTCCTTCTATTTGAGAAGAAAGAAGGGATTCTTTTCGCACATACATGCCAATAAAAAGGTTTAAATTTGGAATTCGTTTTGACATAGTATCAAGTATAGCAAGCTTAGCATTTGCGTCAATTAAAAGTCCATTAAAACTTTCTGTATTAATTTCAGACAATGAAGAAAGAGTCCTTGGCAAAAAAGATTTGTATTCTAATTCGCCTGAAAGATTTGTTTTATAGGTTCCTGAACTTTGCATGCTACCTCCATCTTGAAATATAAACATCGATTCTAACTATTTATTGTAATTTAATATTATATTTTACAATATAATTGTATATTATGCTATATATTTTAATTTGTCAATTTATTTTACAATAAAACAGAAAAATATCCTTTCTTATTTCAAAAAAAAGAACTTTAAAATCACTTTTAAAGTTCTTTTCACATTCATAATTAGGCATTCGTAATTCGTAATTAATTTCCTACCCTATTTTCATAATGCTCAAAGGCTTATCTCCACTTGGCAAAACTTGTATATCTTCATCGTAACGAATCATAATACAATCCTCAGCTTTTACATCGAGTTCTTCACTACTAGAAGAAATAAGTTTTCCTTCGCCAGCAATAACAGACAAGCTTACCCAATTTGTATGAGAAGCGGGAGTATCAAAAGCAGGTAGATTATGAGCACTTGCCATTGGTATAGGATTTGGAACAGCTTCTTTTGCAAAACATATTCGACCTGGATGTGAATAATCAAGTTTTTCTAATGTAAAATAATTACACGCATAACGTCCTGAAAAATTTTTCACAAGGTCACCCGACAATGGTCGAATAACATCTAATGACTTTTTAACATGTATTTCTCTATCACTGCCCCAATCGTAAAGACGATAGGTTAAATCGCTCGACTGTTGTATCTCCAAGATTCTCAAACCGCCTTCAACAGCATGAACAGTTCCCGCTGGGATAAAAAGAAAATCACCTTTTTTTACTTGTATTTTTTTTAAATGGCTTTCAAGACTTCCTTCTTCTATTGCTTTTGCAAGTGCATCTTTTGAGTAATTTTCTTCTGTCTCGTTAATACCACAAATGAGTGTAGCGTCTGGTTTTGCATCTAAAATGTACCAGCATTCTGTTTTACCGAGAGAGTTTTCAACTTTAGATGCATACTCATCATCAGGGTGCACTTGAACCGATAGAGTTTCATTTGCTTGAATTATTTTAACTAATAACGGATAATCACTTCCAATTATGCGTGAAAGTGATTTCCCTCCTATTATGTCTGTTTCCATTGAAACAGTAGATTCTCCAGCACTATGTGTCGATAAAATCCACCTTTCATAACCCCACGGTCTATCAGAAACAAAATAGTCTGTTTTGAACACTTATTCTTTTTCCCATAATTGTTCAGGATAATAGCTTTCTTTAATTTTATTTGCTATTTCATCTTTTACAATTGCTCTATCTTCTGGGTATGTCATACCAAACCATTTTTCGGTTGAAGAGAAGAATTTTACTTT
This sequence comes from uncultured Treponemataceae bacterium, assembly GCA_964372135.1. Classification (GTDB taxonomy): domain Bacteria; phylum Spirochaetota; class Spirochaetia; order Treponematales; family Treponemataceae; genus CAYJFX01. The sequence continues at coordinate 40,253 of CAYJPS010000003.1, forward strand.
ACCAAGATTGTTGTTAACAATATAGCTAGCACCTGTAGGCAAGAGTGATTCTGCCTTTTCTGAATCATTGTTTTCAATAATAAATTTATCCCAAAACTCTGTAAAGCCATCGAATGCTTTAGGAGTGAATCCAAAAAGATTCATTGATACCCATTCTTTTCCTGTAAACTCAGAAATAGAACCATTAAAATCCGTAATAATCTTATCTCCTTCGTAGCTAATTTTTGTGTGTTCATCCATTGATTTTAAATAACCATCTTCAATAGCACATACACCACGAGAAACAGAACCTGAACGGCTCATGGTATTTTCAAGCACATAGCCTACCATTGCATGTTCAGTTGAGCCTTCTGGAAGCACAGAAAGATGCGAATTCATTGTTGCAAAAGCTTCTCGCCCATAATAGTCATCAGCATTAATAACAGCAAACGGTTCTTTTACTGCATCTTTTGCACAAAGCACTGCATGTACTGTTCCCCAAGGTTTAGATCTATTTGGAGATATTTTTGCTAATTGCTCAGAAGTAAAAAGTGAATCAGGATTTTGGAAAACATATTCTGCATCAAAGTTTTTTGCAACCCTGTCAAAAAATCTTTCTCTAAAATCTTTTTCAATATCTTTTCTGATGATGTACACAACTTTTCCAAACCCTGCCCTTTTTGCATCAAATGTTGCATAATCTAAAAGTGTTTCATCGTGTAATCCTACAGCATCAATTTGTTTAACTCCACCATAACGGCTTCCCATTCCTGCTGCCAAAACTAAAAGTGTTGGTTTCATCTTCTTCTCCTCTAATATGTATATTGAATAAATAGTACTCTACATACATATTAGCGAATTGTATGAAAAAAATCTAGAGCACTAATTGTAAAATAAATTTAAAAAACTGATTAAAATCCTTTTTTTTGAAACCTTTTCACACTTTGTTTGTTTACAAAATGGACGCTTACTGATACTATGAAAGTATGCTTATATAAGCATATTATTACACACCTATATAGGAGAAAACATGAAAAAACTTATTGCTTTGGCTCTTTGTACAACTGTACTTATGTCAGCAGTGTTTGCAGGAGGATCTGGGGATTCAAATGCAAATGAAATTGAAAAATTGGTAGTAGGATACGTTCCTTCTCGCCCAGCAGAAGAAATCTTAACAGCAACAGCTCCTCTTGAAGGTCTACTTAAAGCAGAACTTGCAACATCAGGTATTACTGTTGAAGAAGTAGAAATCATCGTAGGAACAAGCTATGAAGCAATTGGTGAGGGTCTAGATGCAGGAACTATTCACGTTGGATTAATTCCTGGTGGTACATATGTCCTTTACTCAGATGGTGCAGAAGTTATTTTAACTGCAACAAGAGATGGTCTTAACAAAGATTCTGACAACCCTAGAGATTGGAATGATGGAAAAGCAACTCTTCCAATGCCAGAACGCCAAGTTACTTATTACAAATCACTCATTATTGCAGGACCTTCTCCAAAAGGACAAGAGCTTGCTGCAAAAGTTAATGCTGGACAAGAACTAACTTGGAATGACTTAAACTCTGCAACATGGCAGTACATGAATACAACTTCTTCAGCTGGTTACATTTATCCAACACTTTGGTTAATGGAAAACTATGATAAAACATTACTTGACCTTGACAATGCATCAGCTGCAACAGGATACGGGGCTGCTTTCTCAGCTCTTAAAGCAGAAACAGCAGACGTTGCAATGGTATACGCTGATGGACGCCGTGACAACTTAAAAACATGGGAAGGCCAAGACTACGAAGCTGGTGACCCAACAACTATCTGGACAGATGTTCAAGTTATTGGTGTTACAGAAGGTATCTACAATGATACAATTAGTGTTACACGTGATGATTCTGTTGTAACAGATGAATTAAAAGCAGCATTACAACAAGCTTTTATTAACATCGGAAACTCAGAAGAAGGGAAACCTATTATCGCAATTTATAACCACAATGGTTATGCAGTTGCAAAAGATTCAGATTACGATGGAGCTCGAGCTGCAGGTCAACTCGTAGCAAAATAAAACTTTTTTACGCATCAGTCTTGAGCTAAAAGAAAGTGTCATTCTGAGCTTGTCGAAGAATCTTATTACGAATAGATCCCTCGACTTCGCTCGGGATGACAGTAGTAAAAAAGTAGACCCACAAAACGGTAGTTTTAAAACTATTAAAATGTAATTTTATATAAAGAGAAATTCATGATACAATTTGATAAAGTTAGCAAGGTATATCCAAACGGCACAGTCGGGCTCGATGAAGTAACACTAAAAATAGAACAAGGTGAATTTGTTGCCATTATTGGACTTTCGGGAGCAGGAAAATCTACTCTCATTAGAACCGTAAACAGGATGATAGAAGTTACCGATGGAGTTGTTGAAGTTGAAGGCATTAATGTAAGAAGCCTCCAAGGAAAAGAACTTCGCTCTTATAGAAGAAATGTAGGAATGATATTTCAATCATTTAATCTTGTCCCGCGTGCAACCGTAATTAGAAATGTATTGCAAGCGCGTGTACCTAATCTTTCATTTTGGAAAGTACTTTTAGGAGTGTATCCTAAAGAAGATAAACTTCTCGCACTTGAAGCCCTCGATAAAGTAGGCATTTTAGAAAAAGCATACTCAAGAGTTGACCACTTATCTGGTGGACAGCAACAACGCGTAGCCCTTGCAAGAACGCTTGCCCAAGAGCCTAAAATCATCCTTGCAGATGAACCTGTAGCAGCCCTTGATCCTGTAACAGCAAAGCAAGTTATGGATGACTTTAAACGCATCAATAAAAATATGAATATTTCAATTATTATCAACATTCACCATGTAGAGCTAGCTTTGGAATATGCAGATCGAGTAATCGGTATAAAAAAAGGAAAAATAATATACGATGGACCTGCCGACAAGGTAGATAAGTCCATTTTAGATGATATATATACAAAAACTGAGGGGGTGCAGGATGGAAGCACGCAACCCCAAGATTAAACAAACAGGACTTTTTACACCTACAACATTTACACTAGAAAATGGGAAAACTATAGAAGAACCGAAAAGCAAAACACTCCTCATTACCGTTATAATGATTTTAGCAATAATTTTTGCAGGATTTATGACAAATTTTGACGGTGCACAGCTTGTGAGACGGATTAGCTACTTCTTTGATATTTTAATTAGAATGGTTCCACCCGATTGGTCATACATCAATGAAATATGGTTTCCACTAATTGAGACACTTGCAATGTCTGTAGTAGGTTCAGTTATTGGTTCTATTGCTGCTGTGCCTATTGCTTTTTTAGCATCTTCTAATATAGTTCACAGCAAAATCATTGTAGGCGTTGTTCGATTCATTCTCGGTATTACCCGAACACTACCAACATTGGTAACAGCTCTTATTGCCGTATTCATTTTTGGGCTTGGATCTTTTGCAGGAACCGTAGCTATAGCAATTTTCACCTTTTCTTTTATTGGAAAGCTATTGTATCAACAAATTGAAACAGTAGACATGGGCGCATACGAAGCTATGGAAGCCATGGGCTCAACAAAAATCAGAGCATTTTGGGCAGCCATTGCTCCACAAGTTCTTCCTACCTATATTGCTAATTGTTTATATTGTTTTGAAGGAAGCGTTCGTTATTCTGCGATTTTGGGCTACGTTGGAGCAGGTGGATTAGGGCTTTTACTTAATGAAAAGCTAGGCTGGAAGCAATACGATAAAGTTGGAATGATTTTATTAACATTGTTAGTTACCGTTGGTGTTATTGAAGTTATCAGCCGCTATTGCAGGAAAAAGCTATCATAAAAGGATAAGAAAACATGTATAACGAAAGAATACAAAAAGCGTATGAAGCAGCTCCAAAAAACTGGATATCTAAACTCATTGTCCTTTTTATTGTTGTGGTAATTCTCATGTACTCAGGCAATAGCATTACAGACCCAAAGATGACATCTGGCGGGATGGATGTTGCAAAAAATATATTGAAAGGCCTTTTTAATCCATCTTGGGATTTATTTAATCTTACTAGTACTGGGATTCCATATTTATTATTGGAAACAATTTGTATTGCCTTTTTGGGAACACTTATTGGGGCCGTACTTGCTCTGCCTACAGCATTTTTAAGTGCTTCGAACATGGTACCAAAAGGAGTTTCATGGATTGGCCGTTTTTTAACAATGGTTATTAGAACTATCCCGGCCTTTGTTTATGGACTTATGTTTATTAGAGTATCAGGACCTGGACCCTTTGCAGGCCTCTTAACAATGAGCTTAACATCAGTAGGAATGCTCACCAAATTGTATGTTGAAACAATCGAAGACCTCAATTTTGGTATTTTAGAATCTATGAGTGCAATGGGTTGTAACGGGTTTCACAAGGTACGACACGGAGTAATACCCCAACTTATGCCAGACTTTATTTCAACTGTTGTGTACCGCTTCGATATGAATCTTAGAGACGCAACAACACTTGGACTTGTAGGTGCTGGAGGAATTGGAGCCCCTCTTATTTTTGCTATGAATGAGTTCAGATGGAACGATGTTGGATCATATCTTCTCGGTTTAATTATACTCGTTTTTGTTATCGAATATTTTTCTGGTAAAATTCGTGTAAAATTAACACGAGGTTAATACAATCTAAATATGTCAAAAAATGCAAAACTATATTTTACAAGCGATGTGCACGGCTATTTCTTCCCAACAAACTACAAGCAAGTTCAACCGTGTAACATGGGCCTTTTTGCCATTGCAAATGAAATAAACTCTAAAAAGGAAAATACACTTCTAATAGATGGGGGCGATATGATACAAGGAAGCCCCCTTCTGCAATATCTAAAAAAATCAGGTGAAGATTATTTGGAAGTTGCAAACATTATTAATGATATTGGATATGACCTCGTAACGCTGGGCAACCATGATTTTAACTTTGGCTATGAAACGCTCAAGAACTATGCAAATACCATATCAGCAAAAGTACTTTGCTGCAACCTAATCGACAAAAAGGAAGAAATAAATTTTTTACCTTACCATGTTGAAAAACTCGAAAATGGTTTAACCATTGGTTTTATAGGAGCGGTAACAGAGTATGTCAACGTCTGGGAAGACAAAGGCAACCTCTCAAGCCTTGAAATACTTCCTACTTTTGACTGCATAAAAAAAGCTCATGATGAACTTGTAGGGAAAGTTGATATATTAGTATGCATCTATCATGGTGGATTTGAACACGACTTAGAAAAACTTGAAAGCTATGAGCTTACAAGTGGTGGCGAAAACATAGGCCTTGCTATTTGTAAAGAGCTTGACTTTGACCTATTACTAACAGGCCACCAACACATGCAAGTTCAAGGCAAAAATATTTTTGGCACACATACATTACAGGTTCCAAGTAATGCAACTTGGTATGCTGATATTGATATTTTTTTTGATGAAAACAAGGGCGTACAAATACAAAGCAAGAATCTAATGTCCAAGGCAGCCAATTCAAACAAAGAACTAGAAAGTAAATATGAGCCCTTACAACAAAAAGTAGAAAATTGGCTCGACATCCCAGTTGGAAAACTATCTGAACCTATAGAACAAACAAATCCTCTTCAAATTATGGAACACGGATGGAGATTTTCAGAACTATGTAATAGTGTTATTTTAGAAAAGATTAATGCAGATATGTGTTGCACAAGTCTAATGAATGATCCCTACCCTCTTACAAAAAGCGTTACCATGAGAGATATAGTAAGCGCATATCCTTTTACAAATGAAATTACTACCATAGAAGTAAACAGGTCAATTATTAAAGAAGCACTTGAACATGTTGCGAGCTTTTTTCTCCTAGAAAATGATACACTAATCATTAATCCAAGATACACGAAACAAAAACTTGAATTATATAATTTTGACTTTTATTATGGCATAGAATACACTTTTGATATTTCTAAAGAGATTGGAAGCAGAGTTATACGCTTACAAAAAGATGGCAAAGACTTAGATAAAAATAAAACCTATACACTTGGCTTAACGGGTTATAGAGCAAGTGGTGCTGGTGGCTATGATATGTTTAAAGATTGCAAAACAATCTCAAGAACAATCGAAGATGTGCAACAAATGCTTATAGAAAAGATTACAGGCATGAAAGAGATTATGCTTCCCCCAAAAGTCGATTATAGGATTGTATGGTAAAAAATTCCCCTTGCATTTGCATCTATTTTACGTTATAACTATGTAGACAAAAAAAATTGGAGAAGCTATGGAATATCAAACATCGGGCGTTTGCTCACAAAATATTTCAATTGAGATGAGTGGAACAAAAATAAAATCTGTTGAGTTTTTAGGTGGCTGCCCTGGAAACTTACTGGGAATCAGTACCATTGTTGCAGGCATGGAAGCAAAAGATGTTATTGCAAAGTTTAAAGGGCTTACATGTGGAACAAAATCCACATCCTGCCCCGACCAGCTTGCAAGAGCATTAGAACAGGCTATGTAACAGCTTGATTGACAAATGATATAAACTTATGCACTATAATATTAGTAAATTTTAATAAAAGGAAGAAAAAAATGAGACGTATTAGTTTAGTATTGGTACTATTACCTTTAACAATTATAACCCTAACTTCATGTGATATGATTTTAGGGTTTTTGGGGCATCCGGTAGATAATACATTTTATGTAAGTGAAAATGGCAATGATGATAATAATGGAACAAGCGAAATAACCTCTTTTTTAACGCTTGAAAAGGCAGTTGAGGCTGTATTAGAGCACAAAGATAATAATCCTGAGAAAGTTGATTTTAATATAAACCTAGATGGAGCTCTTTACGGAACAACATATATTAAAGCAAAGGATAACGTGGAAATTACCTTACAGGGAAATGCCACTATAGATGCGGAGGGATCTAATAGTGCAGTTCTAACTTTGGATGGATCTTACACTAAAGTATTATTAGATGGAGATATCAATCTTATGAATAGCACTAGACATGGAGTCAAAATAGATAATGGTGCGTCCTTTACAATGAAACAAGGCAGTATTTCCAATAATAAAACACTGAATAATAACTCGTTTATAATTTACGGTGGTGGTGTAAATGTTTCCGATGGAAATTTCTTTATGATAAATGGTACTATTACTGAGAATGATGCAGAATTCGGTGGTGGTGTGTATGTGAATAATAATGGTACTTTTGTTATATCTGGGGGAACAATTATGAATAATAAAGCTTACCCAACAGCTGGAAACCCTACAGCAGGTGGGGTGCACTGCAATGGGGGCGATTTTCAGCAAAAAGGTGGATCCATTACAGGCAACACCAATACACAAGCAGGATCAGAACAAAATATTTACAGAAAGTCTTAACTACTAGCAAAAGCCTCCACGAGGAGGCTTATAATTTACATATGCAGCTAGAACCATTAAAAGCTTTCCCAACACCCACTCAAACTATCTACAACAGACCTATACAGAGCATATTTTTTTTCATATATTTCTTTATATTCTTTTCGTGGATATACTGTACTTGAAACAGTAAATGTCTTTTGTGATGCTTGCTGAAAGTCACTGTACATCCCACTAGCAATACCAGCAACCATTGCAGCGCCTTGACAACCTAGCTCTTTATCACCAACTATATCAATCGGTATTTGAAGTGCATCGGCAAAAATTTGTGTCCACACTTTTGAGTTTGCTGCACCTCCAGAAAGCCGGATGCTTTTTGGCACCTCTCTGTTTTGCAACAATCTTTTTACATGTGTGAGGTGTGAAAAAACTATTCCCTCATAAACTGCTCGTAGCATATGCTTTTTTGTATGAAACTCTGTAAGACCAATAAACGTTGCCTTAGCCTCTGCATCCTCATTCGAGCCATTTAGAAATGGTAAAAAAAGAACATTGGAGTCCATTGGCTCAATGTTAGTAGCCCATTCATCTGCAAGTGCATAGATAGACCTTCTTGAACTTTCTAATTCAGATTTTTCATAACTCAATAAATTTTGTACAAACCATTCTAAATTACCAGCAGAAGTTGGACTACTCTCTTCTACTAAAAAGTATCCTTCCATACAGTACATTGAATTTAATGATACAGTGTTATTTGTTATAGGTGCTTTTGCAATATATTCATTAATGCTCCATGTACCTGCAATCATGCACATTTCATCTTCGTTAATTACACCGGTAGCAAGCGCACATGCATCAATATCAAACATCCCAGCTGCAACTTTTGTTCCCTCTGCTAGGCCAGTTAATGTGCTAATCTCTTTTGTAATACTACCGCACGCTTCAAAAGAATATTTTAAAGGAGGAAGAGCCTCATATATTTCAGGTATACCAAAAATTTCTAGAAGTTCTTTATCATATTGCTTTGTGTTTAAATTTACAAGATTTCCACCACTCGAATCGGTGTATTCCGCATACGCTTCTCCAGTGAACCTATAGCGAACATAATCCTTTATATGAAAAACATACTGTATATTATCGTAAATATGACGCTCTGTATCTTTTAGCCAGGCAAGCAAACTGACAGGTTGGCAAGCCAAAACCTCTTGATATGTTTTAGGAAAAATCTGCTCAAAAACACCGGCCTCTTTCCATTTTTTTACGAGCTTCGCAGCACGAGTGTCAGTGGACGCAATTCCGTTGTAAATTATATTCCCGTTAGTGCCTAAAACATACAAACCTTTGCCATGTCCAGAAAAAGAAACGCCAATAATATCACTCGCATCAATTGAGCTCTCTTCAATACAAGTTTTGACCGCAAGGATATTTATATTAAACAACTCTTGCATATCTCTTTCTATAAATGAAGGACTTGGGCTCTTAGAGTTTGCTTTAACTTTTGCTATAGATATTTGATTTCCTTTTTCATCAAAAATGGCTGCCTTACAAAAGGTTCCGCCATTATCAATGCCCATCACGTATTTCATATAATTTCCTCTTCTAGTCCCTACGGGAATCGAATTTGTTTCCCCTGTATTTATTAGTATCTGTATGCCGTTATTTCCTTATAATATCCACAAATAAGGCAACTGAACACATACAGCTACATCCATTTTATATACATTTTTATATACATTTATTTTGTTATTTTTACACCTTATATTGATTTAATGTAACACTGTATTTTTAGGTAATTTTTTTCTGTTTGCATTTTTCTCATATTTCTTTAAGCTTTCCTTAAGTTCTTTTTTTTCAGCTGGTGAAAGCGGCTTACCTTTTTCTTCGAAAAATTTGATTATTACATCGGGACTGATTGCTTTTATTTTTTCTTGTTTTTGAGGTATAGCATTCATTATACTTTTATGTACAGGATAAGAATATTTCATCAATTCTTGTTTTCTTTCTTCTTCAAGCATGCTAATTCGAGCATCTTGAACTTTCAAAGTTTCTATACATTGTTTAATTTCATCAGATCCTGTGTTAGATATTTTGTCTGATTTAGCAACTTGAATAACTTTTTTATCAATACTTAATCCATGAGGTGGTTTTTTTTCTTCAAATTTATCTAGTCTTAAATCTTGCCCTGTAACTAAGTATTCTACTGTGACTCCTAGTGCCTTCGCCAAATGATATGCAATGTCGGCTGGTGGCATTATACCTCTTGAGTCTACATAAGAATCTAACCTTCGTTTATCGATTCCAGCCTTGTCTGCGACTTCTTTTAACAAAAAACCATGATAAGATATTAAGTCTTTTAATCTATCTCTAAAGTCCATTTCTTATTATACATAATTTCCACAAAATTTACTTGACAATACATATATTTTAGTATATTATACTAATATACATGTATTAGAGCAATGCAAATACTCGGCGTATTTTGGATTGCTTTTAGAGCTATCTCCCTTTATGGGATATTTCAGCCCTATATCTTTACGCCGAAAAGATATAGGGCTTTTTTTATGGAGATTATTATATGCAAGAGATTTTAACAGTAAAAGATTTATCAAAGGTACTTAATACACCTGAACGAACAATTAGGCACTGGGCTACTAATAAAACTTTGCCTTCATATAAGATTGGTGAAAAACTTTTTTTCAATCGAAGAGAAATAATGAATCTTGTTGGTGGTGAGATAAAAGAAAAGAATGAAGATCCCGTAGCGGATTGGTTATATCAACAACTGGAACAAAGGAGGATGGATCAGAAGAACACAGCAGGAAACATATTGCAGGATATACCACATCAGTCTGCAATATAATATTTACACTGTGTATAGTTACCAAGCTATCATATTGCTTGCATAGGTGCAAATCTTATGACAGTGTTTACACATTAGTTATAATTGGGAGGAAGTAATGACATCAACTATTTGCTTTTCTAGTTTAAAAGGCGGAGTAGGAAAATCAAGCATAACTATACAAGTTGCTAACTGTTTAGGCAAGTTAGGTAAAAAAGTATGTGTTATAGATATGGATTTAAATAATAGTGTTTCATCATATTATTTAACAAATGAAACAATTGATGACTGTAAGACTAAAAACATATTTGAAGCACTTGCAAAACCAACAAACAATCTTACAGATTATGTAATAAAAACTGATCGTCTCGGTGTAGACTTTATACCATCTAGTTTATATCTGGTTGATTTAAGAGGTCTTTCAGAAAAGAGATTGAGTCAATTATTGCCTAGTTTGAATTATTACGATTTTGTTATTATTGATACCCAACCTACCTATGATAACCTTGTACTAAATGCGTATTATGCATCTGATTTTATTATTACTCCACTTAATCTGTCATTATTCGATTTAAACACTGCTAAGTTTTTAAGAGATAAAATGTTGACAGAGGTATCTAAGGCTGATAAGTGGTTTTTACATGTAAACGGTTATAACCATATTTATGAAAATGCTCAGAGAGGAAATCAAAAAGATTATATAGATTTATTTCAGATGGAATTTTCAAATATTACACCACAAGAAACTTGGTTTCCTTGGACCAGTGATATGAGAAAACTAATAGATCGTAATATGTATATTTCTAATATAAAGGGAAAAAAGAACACAATTGTAAATGTACAACTACATAGTTCTATTTATAAATTAGTAGAATGTTTTTTTACAGCTGATGAAAATGATAAAGTAAAAGATATTATTACTATAGGTGCCTTTTAAATTAAGTTGTAAGTAAAATTATCTGAGATATAAAATAGGAGTAAAAATGGCAAAGTTATCTGCATTGACTAAAAATACATTAGGACTAAACTCTGGTGTAGAAATGCTTTCTGAAAGGATTTTAATAGATAAAATTAACATAAGTAAAGTTTTTGAAACTCTTATACCAATAAATGAAAGTGATTTAGTAAATCTGACTGATGATATGCAACAAAGGGGTTTTGACCCTTTGCATCCAGTATGTATTTGGAGAGAAGAAAACATATTAATAGATGGGCATACACGAAGGCAAGCAGCTATTTTAGCAGGATTAAAAGAGATATATTGCTACAGAAAATCTTTTATAACTGAGCAAGAAGCTATTTCATATGCAATACAAGAACAATTGCGTAGAAGAAATCTTGATGACGGAGGAAAAATAATACTAATTGAAAAGCTAGATAATTTGAAAAAAAAAGGAAGACCAATTTCAAATTCTCAAAGTCCACCAAAGGGTAAAAGTTCACAGATACTTGCAGAAACACTTGGAGTTAGTGCTTCTACAATAGAGAGAGCAAGAAAGATTTTACGTGTAGCAGATGAAGAAACAAAAAGAGCTGTAAAAAATGGCGAGATGACAATAAATAAGGCTTATTCTAAGCTTAACCAAAATAATACTGCTAGTAAACATCGTACATTGTTTCAGAATATTAAAGGAATGGAATTATCGCAGTTAGCTGTCTATTTAAACTCAATACAATGTTGTACTCTATCTGTTAGTGAGTGGGAAGAAAGACTTCATGAAGAAAAGTTATTAAAATTATAATATAAGAATAACGCTTTATGACTTGCATAATAATTGGGATATGTACTAATGAAATATTCACTTGATGGTTTTTCTCAAAATGAAATAGTCGAACTTGATTTAGATGATAAAGACACTAGAATACTTCGTTGGTTTGTAGATTTTAAAAATAGTAATAATATGATAACAAAAACATATAATAATGAAATTTACTTTTTGGTTAAATATTCAGCTGTAATTAAAGAATTTCCAGCTATGAAAATCTCTGAAAGAAATGTTTCCTCTCGATTTATGAAATTTAAAAATTGTGGTTTGTTAAAAAAGAAATTACAAAAGACCGCCAAAGGAACCCTAACTTATTTTTGTTTTAATGAAGAACTACTTAAAAAAATTGAATATAATCCTGATACTTATAAGAATAAACAAGGAGTTGAATCTATGCAAACCCACCAACAAATTATTGTTAATGGCTTTGAAAATGTTGATAGCCACCTACATTTTTCTGCAGATGCTTTAAATAATCCATCTACCAATTTAAATCCTACTACTAACTACACTAAAAATAGTGATAAACATAGTTTAGAAGTAGAAACAATAAAGCTTCTAGTTGATAAAATCATTGAAATTGGATCAAATGATCGCAAAAGACAAGTAGAGATTCAGAACATAAATTCTAAGCTAGATAAATTATTGAAGTGCTCTAATACCCACCAACAAAAAAATGCAGGTGGCAACCTGGACGTGAATAGTAAGCTTCGGAAGAATGATGAATACTTCAAAATTACCTCCAAAAATAATACAGAAAGCGAAATATTTACTGCAGACATAAACAATACAGACAAAGATAAAATAAAAGCAGCAGTTAGTGTTTATTATGATTCAAATTGTTTTTCTAATGAATTGTGGGAAAAATTAGAGATTTTATTCACTCACAATAGTTTCACTGAAGAAATGATTAAACAATATATTACGTATATTCAAGAGAAGGTTGAAGTGAAAAAACCTGATTCTAAAATTAATTATTTTTACAGCATTGTCACAAAACCTAGTTTTGTTGGACAGTTTCTTGAAGAGATTAAAACAAAATCAGAAAAAATTGAAAAGATCAATGCACAAAAAGTAACTTGCTCTTCATGCAAAACTTCATATAATTATTCTGTAAGAAGATGTCCGAATTGTGATCTAGATGTTAATAATAATGAAAGCTCAGAATTTATTGCTTTTCATAAAGCACTACTTTCTTTGAGTCAAAAAGAGAAAGATGCACTTAACATTGAAAAATGTCAGCTTCAAAAAAAATATATTGGTGTTTCTAATTGTTCTGATAATTTTAATGATGAACTACGAAAACTATATAGAAAATATGGTTTATCCCATCCCATAGCTAAAATAGGTGGTATTTGAATTATAAAAATAAATAAAAGTTCGTTCGCCGAACTTTTATTTATTTTTATAATTCAAACATTTAGCATGATCATTTCCTAGTTTTAGAAACCTGCTTATTTAATCTATAAGTTTAATACATCTATTACGTAAAAGATAAAATTAAAATTTGACTTATAACTCATTTTATGTTACAATAATAAAAATTAAGTTACAATGAGTGGTAAATATGAAAAAAATAATTAAATCTTTATTACATATTCCTTATGAAGAAAAAGAATTTTTAGAAATAGATATACTACCATTATATTTAAAAGGCTCTTATCAGTATACGATATTATGTATCTATGATATTGACTTTGTGATTGCATCTCCAATAGAAAAAATAAATTTTTCAACAATGAAAAAGCATAGAGCAAAATTAATGGAGATAGTAAAAAAAGAGTGCGCATTTCACTTTAGATCAATAACATCTTATGTAAAGAAAAAAATGATTGAAGAAAATATACCGTTTATAATTGAAGACAAAGAAGTTTATTTGCCATTTTTAGCAATAGCCATATCCGAAAAAAACAAAGAAAGAAAACAGGTATCTAAAATATCGTTTCTTACACAAAAAATGTTGCTCGCTATTTTATATAAAGATATTAAAAATATCGGTGTGACAGAAATGGCAGATGTACTGGGGGTTAGTAAAATGTCTGTTAGCCGTTGCTTTAATGAAGTTGAAGCACTTTATTCAAGCTTAATCATAGACAATGGAACATCAGGTCGATATATTAATTGGAATAAAAGTAAAGCTGAATTATGGAAAACAATAAAACCTTTTTTGCGAAACCCTATAAAAAAAGAGTTTCTACTTGATTGCGAACCACAAAAAAAACTATCAATGAGTGGTATTTCTGCTATTAGCCATTATTCGATGCTAGACGATAATTCTTACAGAACTTTTGCAGTAACAAAAGAAATGTACGACAAGATTGATATTAAGACATTACCACAAGTGCCTACTGGTGAAATACCTCATACCTTAGTTCAAGAATTAGGATATATTTATTATCTAAACAAAGATAAAACTGTTATTGATCCAATTTCTGCAATATTATCAGTAGGTGATACAGAAAGAAATGATATGCGTATTCAAATGGCAATAGAAGAAATATTAAAGGAATTCATATATGAAAGGGCTTAATGTTTTTAAAGAATATTTTAAAGATTTTTCTGAGCAGTATGTTTTAATAGGCGGTGCTGCTTGTGATATAATTTTTGATGAACATGATAGTGACTTTAGAGCAACCAAAGATTTGGATTTAGTTTTAATTGTAGAGTCATTAACTTCAGAATTTGGAAGGAAGTTTTGGCAATTTATTCAGGACGGTGAATATGAAAATCGTGCAAAAAGCAATGGTACGCCACAGTTTTTTCGTTTCGACAAACCCAAAAAGCAAGATTTTCCTTTTATGATTGAACTTTTTGCAAAAACTGAAAATGCACTGAAAATTGATGGAACAGGTACTTTTGTTCCAATACCATTTGAAGATGAAATTTCAAGTTTATCTGCTATTTTGTTAAATGAAGACTATTATGCTATGTTGCTTCGTGGGAAAACAGTTATTTCTGATATAACGGTTTTGTCACATACTTACTTAATTCCCTTCAAAGCTAAGGCATGGCTAGATTTAAGAGAAAGAAAAAATGCAGGTCAACATGTCGATGAAAGAGATATTAAGAAACATAAAAACGATGTATTGCGACTAGCAACCCTATTAAGTGGTATAGAACAATGTGACATGAGCGAAAATGTTTGTAAAGACATGGTAAGCTTTATAGATAACTTGTACAAAGAACCGATTGAGTTGAAAGAATTAAGTATTCTTGGCGTTACATATGATGCAATACTAGAAATAATATCAAAGGTATATTTGAAATACTAAATATGCTTACTATAATTGAACGTTAGTCTGTTATTTTAAAATGAAAAATATTGAGATCAGATATAATAATTTGTAAAAGTTCGGTTGCCAAACTTTTACAAATTAAGCATAAAATAGTTTTAAACTGCCTTTATCGATATTGAAGTGATTATTATTGAAAAAAATGCACTAAATTAAGCAAAAAAACTTTAAAATGTATGATGTATACACAGGCAAGATAAAGAGCGTATTACAAGTGGTCTTAATTACTTGTAATACAAGTATTTATTTGTATTACAGCATACCCTTTTGTATTCATCAAACCTGTAACTCTTTGTATTATAAATAATTAAAGCGACTACAAACGTTCCTTTTTTTTATAGACAAGTTGATTAAAAAAAAGTATAATACTAAAAAAGTTTGGCGACCGAACTTTTTTAACAAAGTTTTTTCGCCTTATACTAAAAAATAATTTTCCAAGTAATGTCTTGTGTAATATATTTCCACGGTGTGTTGTCGCAGTTTTGCTTCTACCATAAAATCTCAAAATGTAGTATAATAATACACAAGAGGATTTTTGTACACGGTGCTAAACGAAAAAATTGACATAAAGGAAAATAGACTACTCGAATTAAACAAAGATTTACTTGTAATTCTTTTAAAAGACAACACGACAAAAAAGAACCTTATTTGGGCTACAGATAATTATAAAAAAAAGGGCTCTGGCTATAGCGAAAATAGCCATATACTTTTAGAATTAATTACCGGCTATCATGGCAATGTAATAAAACCTCGTATAGAAAAAAACAAGAAAGAACAACAATCACGCTCAAGAGAAAAAGCAGAAGTATTTACACCATCTTGGGTATGTAATGCTCAAAACAATTTAATTGACAATGCTTGGTTTGAACAAGACAATATATTTAATACAGAGCAGAATACATCTTGGAAAACAAATCATACTAAAATACCTTTCCCCACTAAAACAAATAAAACGTGGCAAGACTATGTTTTATCTACACGCCTAGAAATTACTTGCGGTGAAGCTCCCTACATAACAAGTCGATATGACACAGTAACAGGCGATTATATCGAAGTAAAAAATAGAATTGGATTTTTAGATAGAAAGCTGCGTGTTGTAGCAGAAAACACCGCAAATGAAAATGAATGGTTAGAATGGGCACTAAAGGCTATGCAATCATCGTATGGCTACGACTGGCAAGGCGATAATGTGCTTTTAGCACGCGAAAACGTACTCTACACAATAATGGAATTTTATACCGACACTTTTCAAAAAGCTATCGACACATCAAAACTCTTAGAGTTTGCCCATATAATTTCTTGGAATATCTGGCAAATGGACGGTTTAAAATATGTTATTCCAAATAGTTGTTGTACAGAACGTGAAATTGAACACACCTTGTTTGGCACAGAAGAAACAGAAACAGAGTGTATTGGTTGTAAAAAAAATGATGCAAAAAAGCACAATGGTATATACTGTAAGATAATGGATTGGGAAATTGGTACACCTATTAAATTTGTAAGTTTGCAACAAAAAGGAAGTTGAAAATGAGTGTATTTGAACAGGCTTTTAATTACAAGATTATTTATATCTTCTCAATAAATGTACCTACACACGAAGGACTTTTAAAAATTGGTGACGCAAGTATAAAAACAAACAAGTCAATAGATAAGCTATTTCCTAATAGTTCAGATTTAAATAAAGCAGCAAATGAGCGTATAAAGCAATATACAAACACAGCAGGCATTGATTATACATTGCTTCACACAGAACTTGCAATAAAAACAGTATCCAATAATGATAACGAACCTATATTAAAATCTTTTAGAGACCATAGTGTACGCGATGTTCTTACAAACTCAGGCTTTTTAAAAATAAAAATCGGTGAAACTACAGGCAATGAATGGATTAAGGTAGATATTCAAACTGCCATAAAAGCCATAGAGGCTGTAAAAAACAATAAAAAAACACTTTCAAATTCAGATACAGAAAAGCATCCCCCTATTGTGTTTAGACCGGAACAAAAAGAAGCTATTAAGCGAACCGTAAAACAGTTTAAGCATAGCGATAGAATGTTATGGAATGCAAAAATGCGTTTTGGAAAAACACTTTCTACCTTAGAAGTCATAAAAGAAATGAACATTATGCGTACCATTATTGTTACTCATAGACCGGTTGTTAAACATAGTTGGTACGAAGATTTTAAGAAAATATTTTACAATACAGATGAATTTACCTTTGGTTCTAAAAGTTTAGATATAAGCATTCACGATCTAGAAGATACTTGTAAGCATTATGTATATTTTGCATCTGTACAAGACTTACGTGGTTCTGAAAAAGTAGGCGGAAAGTTCGATAAAAATGACGAAGTTTTTGGTATCAATTGGGATTTAGTTGTAGTAGATGAAGCCCATGAAGGCACAAGAACTTCGTTAGGTGAATTGGTAGTATCAGAACTGGTAAAAACAACAAGTAACCACAAAACAAAGTTTCTAGCATTATCAGGTACCCCATTCAATATAGTACATGAATATAAAGAGGAAGAATTATATACATGGGATTACATAATGGAGCAACAGTCTAAAAAGGAATGGGACACCAAACATTTTGGAGACTCTAATCCATATGAAGAACTACCACAATTAAATATCTTTACCTATAATCTTGGTAAACTATTAGGTAGTGGTATATATGAAGAGATTGAAGATAAAGCCTTTAACTTTAGAGAATTCTTTAGAACATGGACTGGTGTACCCGCTATAGATTTTAAAGAAATACCACAGTCAGAAGAAATAGGCGACTTTGTTCATAAAAAAGATATAATCAGCTTCTTAAATCTCATAACAAAAGAAGATGATAACAGCCAATACCCATACGCAAATGAAGAATATCGAGAATTATTTAAACATTCTCTTTGGATGGTTCCGGGTGTAAAAGAGGCAAAGGCTTTAAGTAAGCTATTAAAAGAACATGCTATTTTTGGAAGTGGTTTGTTTGACATAATAAATGTTGCGGGCGATGGCGATGAAGAAGAAGAATCTAGCGATGCATTAAAGCTCGTAAAAGATTCTATTGCGTCTGCCTCAAAAATTGGAAATAATACTATTACACTTTCATGCGGTAAACTTACTACTGGTGTTACTGTTCCCGAATGGACTGCTGTTATGATGCTTTCAGGCTCATACTCAACATCGGCGGCTAACTACCTACAAACTATTTTTAGAGTACAGTCTCCTGCAAATATAGATGGTAAAATAAAAGATAACTGTTACGTATTTGACTTTGCACCCGATAGAACACTTAAAATGGTTGCGGATGCAGTAAATCTTTCAACTAAGGCAGGCAAAACAACTTCTGATGATAGAAAAATTATGGGCGATTTTCTTAACTTTTGCCCAGTTATTTCAATCGATGGCACAAAAATGCAAAAATATAATGAGAACAATTTATTGCAACAATTAAAACGTGCCTATGCAGAGCGTGCAGTAAAAAATGGATTTGATGATACTAGTATATATAACGACATTGAACTTTCAACACTAACAGAAAATGATTTAGTAAAATTTGCAGAACTTAAGAAAATTGTAGGTTCAAGTAAAGCAAGTACCAAAACAGATTCAATTGATATAAACAAAACTGGTCTAACCGATGAAGAGTACGCAGAACTCGAAAATATGAATAAGAAAGCTCTAAAAGAGAGAACATGCGAAGAGCAAGCAAGAATTGATGAACTCAAAGAAAAAAAAGAAAACCGTACTAAGGCTATTTCAAACTTGCGTGCTATTTCTATACGTATTCCGCTTCTCATTTATGGGGCAGATGTTGATTTTGACGAAGATATTAGTGCAAAAAAACTAATTGATATTGTTGATGACTCGTCTTGGACTGAGTTCATGCCTTCAGGTGTTTCAAAAGAAATGTTCAAAGACTTTATTAAATACTACGATGCAGATGTTTTTATTGCAGCAGGTAGAAGAATAAAAAGTATTGTAAAGTCGGCAGACTTACTTCCTCCTACAGAACGTATTCATAAAATAACAGAACTATTCAAAGGTTTCAAAAATCCTGATAAAGAAACGGTTCTTACTCCTTGGCGTGTTGTAAACATGCATATGGGTGATACCTTGGGTGGCTACAACTTTTTTGATACTGAGCATATTGAAACAATTGAAACACCTCGTTTTATTGATCAAGGTAGTGTTACAAAAGATACACTCGCTAATAAAAATGCAAAAATTCTAGAAATAAATTCTAAAACAGGGCTTTATCCTCTCTATGTTACGTATAGTATTTTTCGCAGTAAATGTGAAAATTTTGAAGCTATGAGCGTAGAAGAACAACAAAAAGTTTGGAACAGTACCGTAAAAGAAAATGTATTTGTAATTTGTAAAACTCCAATGGCTAAGGCAATAACAAAACGAACTCTGACAGGGTTTACTAATTCCCAAGTCAATTCTCATTACTTTGATGACTTGGTAAATATGCTAAAAGAAAAGCCACAAAATTTTATAGAAAAAGTATTAAAGCCATCATATTGGAATTTAGAAGGAAGTGAAAAAGTGAAATTTGATGCAATAGTTGGTAATCCACCTTATCAATTGGGAACTCAAGAAAACAGTAAACAAGCTATACCTATTTATAATTTATTTGTTGAACAATCAAAAATTATCGCTCCTGCTTACTTAACTATGGTAATGCCATCACGATGGTTTGCTGGGGGTATGGGATTAAGCAGTTTTAGAGAGTCAATGATTAATGACAGTCGCATTGAAAAAATAATTGACTATACAGACTCCAGAGATTGTTTTCAAGGTGTTGATGTAGCCGGAGGTGTATGCTATTTCCTATGGAATAAAACATATCATGGTTTATGCACGTTACAAAATATTTTTAATGGTAAAACTTACTCCTCTACTAGAAAACTAAATGAGTTTAGTGTATTGATTCGTTACGCACCAGCAGTCGAAATCCTTCACAAGGTTAATGCATTATCAAGAAAATCAATATATGACTTAGTTTCGCCTATGAAACCTTTTGGAATTGCTACTAAAGAACGAGGTAAAAATATAGGTGACATCACATTAATACATTCACAAGGTCTTGGGAAAATATCATCGAATAGTATTAAGATGAACACAGAATGGATCAGTAAATATAAAGTTATGACATCAAAAGCATCACATGACCATGCAGGGCAACCTGATAAGCAGGGACAACGAAGAGTTTTGTCTCGAACTGAAATAATTCCCCCGAATTTCATATGTACAGAATCTTATATAATCTTAGGTGTTTTTGATGATATGCTGCAAGCAGAGAACTATTATTCATACGTAACAACAAAATTTGTTAGATTTTTAATATCATTGTTATCTTTCTCACAAGATATAACTCGTGATAAGTTTTCATATGTACCATTACAAAACTTTTCAAAACCTTGGACAGACAAGGAGCTTTATAAAAAATATAGCTTAACGAATGATGAAATAAACTTTATCGAATCTATGATAAAACCAATGGAGTAAATATATGGAAGATGAAGAACAAGCAAAAAATAAAAATGAATATAAGCTAAAAGTTAAAAAGTATATGGAACTTGAAAATGTCTCTATTTTAACTGGTGCTGGTACAAGTTTTCATCTAGGCTGTCCTACTATAAGAAACATACCAGAGGAATTAAACCAAGATTTACAAGTAGAAATTGAAAACTATTTTGATAAATCTGCGAACCCTTCTTTTGAAGAACTTGTAAATTGTCTTCAAGCTGATAGATATATTCAAATAAAAAAAGGTAACGATGTTGAAGTAGCAAAGCTTAATATTGCTATTTCAAAAATGCAAAATTGGCTTTTTAAAGAATGTGATACAGAAACTATATTATTACAAGAAAATTATAAGAACGATGAAAAACTGTTATTAAATCGATATTTCTATCATGAATCTTTTATAAAAAAAATACTTCAACGCCCCAATAATTTAAAACGTGCCAATCTTTTTACAACAAACTATGATATGGCGTTTGATTATGCATTAGATAATTTAGGTGTTCATTATATTAATGGTTTTATGGGTGTACACAATAGATGCTTTAGACCCGAAGTGTATGATTATGATTTATATTACCCTGGACAAAGTGTTAGTGGTAAAGTATTTCGAGCAGAAAAAGTAATTAAATATTATAAAATACATGGTTCTTTATCTTGGATTAGTACACAGCCAACTGTATCAAATACTTATGGTATAAAAGAGATACCTCTAAATGATAAATTTAAATATGATAATAACAAAGAACTAATGATTTATCCATGTGTTAGTAAAAAATCATTTACTCTCGATTTGCCATATTCTGAACTCTTTAGACAATTTTCACAGGCAATTAATCAACCTCAATCAGTCCTCTTTTGTATTGGTTATTCATTTAATGATGAGCATATTAATGATATTATAAAACAAGCTCTATCTATTCCTTCTTTTACCTTAATAGTTGCTAATTATCTTCCTCCAAATAATAATAATAATAATGAACCTCAAGAAAAAAATCTACTTGATGAACTACGCAATTTAGATGATAAAAGAATCATAATTTTGCCAGAACAAGATTTAGATATTTCTACCTTTACAGGTTTTGTTACCAATATTTTACCTGATTTATACGAGGAAGAAGAAAAAGAGATTATAGCTGAAACAATGCAAAAACTTTTTCCATCACCTTTAAATACTACTGAGGCCACAAATGAGTGATGATAAAACAATAGGTCGAGTATTGTCAGTCGATAATTTTAGAGTTTATATTAAAATTGAAGATGACCTACGAGGTGCGTATAAAAATGGAATTACCGATATATATGAAATTGCTCGTATTAATTCTTATTTAATTATTCCTGTTGGCTCTGATAGAATTGTATCTTTAATAAATCGAGTTTCAATGAAAGAAGAATTTGAACTAGAAAAAAATGCAACAAGCATAACATTGCCATCTTCTGCACGATATATATCTGCTACAATGCTTGGTACGATTTCATCTACTAACGGAAAAGAATCCTTTATGCAAGGAGTATATAATTTCCCTTCTTTAGATAATCCCGTTTGGTATATTACAAAAAAAGACTTAAAACATATTTTTGACGATAAAAAAAATAACGAAATAGTTTTTGAAAATGACTATTATCTACCAATAGGAAAATCTTCTGCGTTTCCCGATTTTAAGGTTAAAATATGTCCAGATCAATTTTTTGTCAAACATGCCGCAATATTGGGTAATACTGGTTCTGGAAAATCGTGTACGTTAACGTCTATATTGAGAAATTTATTTAAGTTCAACTACGCTGGACAAAACTTAGAAAATGCTCATATAGTTATTTTAGATACAAATGGGGAATATGAAGATGCCTTTTTGCCAAAAAAACCTTGTAATGAATTAAAACAAATAAATGCCTATTATTATGGTGGGGAAGAAAAAGTTCAAGTACCGTATTGGTTAATGAACTGGGAAGATGTTTATACACTACTAAAACCAAGTGATGCAACACAAGCTCCCATTTTAAATAGAGCAATTGGTTTTGCAAAAGATGAAAATCAAAATGGTTCTTCTAGCCAAATGATTGGTTTAAGTATCATTGAATATAAACATTTAGTTGAAATTGTTGATATAGCTTCTTCTGGGCAATGGTGGAAAGCAACAGCTTTAAAGCATAGTTTTGAATCTCTTAAAAGTAAGTTACCAGATGAGCTAAAAGATATTATTTCATTTGAAAAAAATGGACAATGTCCTTCAAGTTTAGTTATAGAGAATATTACTAATTTTTTGATTAAAGAAGAAGAAAGATTTAGGGACACAAGTATTACTAGTAATTCTAATATAGATTTACCAATTTATTTTAACTATCAACAACTTTGTACTAAGTTTCTTGATGATGCAATAAAAGTCGAAGGAAGCAGTAATAATAAATTAAATGAATATCTTTCGACTCTTCGTCTGCGAATGAGTAGTTTTTTGAATGACAAGAGGATGGCTATTCCACTTATGTTAAAAGATGATGGTGCTATTAATAAAAATGTTCTTCCTCAATTTTTGGCTCTTATTTTAGGCGATTTTAATAAATGTTTTAGCAAGAGTCATTCAAATAATTTTATTGCTGAATATAATAGAACTGCTTGTGTTACTAATAAAAGCAAAACTAATCAAATTTCTATTATTGATGTATCTATGTTACCTTTTGAAGTTCTTGAAACTGTAACAGCTTTGATAGGAAGAATTATACTAGAATTTGTTTCAAACTTTACTCCTAGCAATAGAGGCAATTTTCCTATTGTTATAGTATTAGAAGAAGCTCAAAATTACATTGCTGAGTACAAAGAATCAGTATCGAAAAAAGTATTTGAAAGAATAGCGCGTGAAGGTCGTAAATATGGTATATCACTAATTGTAAGCAGTCAACGACCCTCTGAGCTTTCAAAAACAGTGCTTTCACAATGCAATTCATTTATAATACACAGACTACAGAATCCAGATGATCAATACTATGTGAGAGGCTTAGTTTCAAGTGCTAGCGCTGATATTTTAGAACAGTTGCCAATAATTCCACAACAGCATGCTATAATCACAGGTGACTGCGTTAGAACCCCTATACAGGTACGAATTGATGATGTATTTCCCACGCCTAACAGTCATAATCCTAAAATTATAGAAAGTTGGTTGAAGAATGAAGCAATCCCATATGAGTCGACTTGTAATAAGTGGTTAAATGTAAAAATGCAAGATGAAGAAGTATAACTAACCACACCTAATTTTAATTTCACCCTACCGCACCATACCCGTAGGCATAGTTACAATACACTCACTATCCTTAGCAATCTTTATATCCTGTAGTAAACATGCATTGCGTATAGAATGCTTACCAAACCTCTTACGTATAGTCTCCATAGTCTTATCAAGGCTCTCTCGTTTCCTAACCATAGCAACATCGGTAAATAAATCATGTTGAATTGGCACGCTCTCTTCTACAAGGGTAATAGCTCTTATAGTCAATGATCGTATATCATAGTACCAGTCATAGTTTTTATCAAAAAGCTCAAAGGCCTTTTGTGCAATGATACTTGCACTTT
>CAYJPS010000004.1:0-53287 GCA_964372135.1 uncultured Treponemataceae bacterium
CCGTTGGCTCATCAGCAAGGAGCAGTTTAGGTTTTTTTACTAACGCACGTGCTATGGAAACACGTTGCTGCTGTCCACCGCTCAATTGATTAGGGTATGAGTTTTCTTTTCCTAATAGACCTACTCTTTCCAATAAAGACATAACCGTAGCACGTTTGTCTTTTTCATTTTTTTCAAATAATGCTACGGCAACATTTTCATACGCCGTAAGGACTGGAATAAGATTATAGCTTTGGAAAATAAAACCAAGATTGTCGCGCCTAAAAACGGCTATTTCTTTATTTGTTTTTGAAGTTAACGCTTCTCCATCAATTAATACCTCTCCGTTTGTGGCTCTATCTAATGCCCCAATAATGTTTAATAGTGTTGTCTTCCCAGATCCGGATGGACCGATGAGAGATGCAACAAGGCCCTTTTCGAGAGAAATGGATATATCGGTAAGAGCTTGAAATGCGACAGCTCCTTCTCCATAAATTTTTTTAATTCCTTTTGTTTCTATAAACATAGCGTTTCCTCATAAAAAATATTAGAATGATGCTTTTACTGTTATCATAATACTTGTATTTGGTATCCCCTTTTGTAATGGCGAAAACTCTGCATTTTCTTTTCCAAAATAAAAACCAGCGCTTACATCTAACAATAATCCATCTGTAAGACTGTAATTAAAACTGGGAATAAGTGCAGTACTTGTATCAACAAGGCTTACCAGTCCATCAAAGGAAAAACTCATAAACTCGTCAACAGATAAAACTAAAGAAGTGTATGAATACCACATAGCCTTAAAAAAATAATCACCATAATTTGTTTTTTGAACTTCTTCAAGACTTGCAGCACCAGCACTATTGTAATAAAAAGATTGATTTACTAATAATGACGAATAGACAACAGGAAAGCTATAATCAAAAGTAACATTTGCTTCATGGCTGGTAGAAAATTTTTCATCTTCAATAAGTACATTATTGGCATGAAAAGAATACGATCCTGTTATTGTTACAAAAGCATCGACCTTAAAAAAAGCTCCTATAACATTATTGTTACTTCCTTTATATTGATATGCGAGCCCACCTTCAAAACCACTTGCCCCAAACACAATTTCGCTTCCAGATAAAACCTCTTCCCATGAGTCGTTTCCCCCAACAAAAGATTGAAATTTTCCATATGAACCCATTGGAACTGTAAAGGATAATAGGTTTATTGCAGGCTTGGCTTGAGTTGGATCTAAAAGTGAAAAGTTTTTATGCCATTCTAATGTATTAAAAAGAGAAGGGCTCCCAAAACTAACATAATCTCTTCCCAGTGTAAAAGAAGTTGAACCAAAATTTGCTTTAATAAAAAGACGTGAAATATCAAAGTCTACTGTAGCATCTTTTTCTACTTGGCTATTATCAAGCCCATAATACGATATTAAGCGCAAATCAGAATACAATCGCCAAAAATCGTCATTCTTGTACTGAAATACTATTTTAAATAAAGATGCATTGTCAAAATTAAAATCTTCATTGCCAGCTATTACATAGGAGGTGTTTTCAAAGCTACCATTTAATCTCGTTTGAGCACTTAATCCAATGTGAAAGAGGGAAACAATAAAAAATACAACAAATTTACCTTTTTTCATTCACTAACCTTTAGCGCTCCAAATAGGCTCGAGTAAAAATATCACTATCAACTAAAACGTCTACCTCAATATCTGTGTAACGCACAATTGTTTTAGAATTCTTTTTTCTTAAATCTACAACTTCTAAAGTCATTGGCATAGAAAGACTTCCAATATCCGTATAGTCCTTCATAATAAACTCTTTTATAGCTCTGTCTTCATTCCGTCCTGTTGCAAACATCACAGATTTTAGAACATTAAAACTATCTTTTTCTATATACAGATCTTGTCTAACGTACGTAGCTTTGTTTTCGTCTTTAGCTCGTATGGTTAAAACATATACCTCTTTCCCTTCAAAAGAATCACTTCCTAATTTTTCAGGCATATACTCTTCTTCAAAAGATCCTTGATCTGCCATATCATCATACGAAATATCGCTTCCCATCATGCTATCTCTAAGTAGGTGTCCAGATAGTTTTAGTACATCTCCTGCATCTGGGATATAAATCCACATATCCGAATCTAGCTTTAAGTATCTTGTTCCTGCATCTTGCGCATTAGTATACTCCATAAAGGAGGCATCGATAGAATCATCTAAAAAACCGAAAAATGTTTTTGTTAATACTCTGCCGCGCGAATTAATTTCCATGTTTGCTTCAAATCTCATGGTAGAAAACTCTCGGCTTCTTGTATTAACTTCATCAAAAACACTTTGTGCAGTTTGAGAAAACAATGAAAAACTCATTACTCCAAAGAGTACTTTTAATAATATCTTTTTCATAGTAAAAGTATACTTCACTTTTTTCTCTTTTACAAGAAGATATATTTCAAAAAAAACAACATTTGTATTATTTTTGCTTTTTTTTTCTTTTTATGCTAGTCAAAAAGAAAAAAACGTGTTATGCTATTCTAGATATGTATTCTACGGAGAAAACATGGATGCAAAAGAAGTTGTAGATTTAGGTAAAAAAATTTTTTTTCTCAACCCTCCTTTTGATTTTAAAAAAATCATAATCCCTGTATTATCAGATAGGGAGTACGAATTATACATACTCGACTCCTATAAGAATGCAAAAACAATACTCCGTGAACATCCTGGATCCATTTGTTTTGTATGTATAGATGGCGGCTTGCCAATAGAACATTGGTATAATTTTGTTGTATCCTTTAGTAGTGATCCTGTTTTGTCTACAATTTTTTTAGGCGTAATGTCTGCTCATGCTGGTGCCAGTGATAGAAATCATTTTTTACTCAATGCATCAATCCCAGCAGGATTTATTTCTTTAGCTTCAAAAAAAGAGGAACTCTTAGAAAAACTAGAAGGTATTTTAAAAATAAATAATGCAAAAGGAATTAGAAAGTACGTTCGAGTAGATTGCGTCACAGACAAGCTTATTTCTGCACATTATAAAATCAATGACACCGTATGCCCGTTTCGAATAGACAATATTAGCTCTGCAGGTCTTCTTTGTGCAACGTCTCCAACCGTTGGTTCCTTTTTTTCACCGAATATGCTTTTAAAAGATTTTTTGCTTGTTCTAAGATCTCAAAAAATAAAGTGCAATGCTGTAATATTAAAAATGTTTGAAAATGGTGGAAAATGCTTCCTCGTTCTCTTATTTACAAAAGGTTTGCCCTTTGCCTCTAAGTCTGCAATACAAGCATATATTCGTGCCTTTTTACAAAGTTCTATTGACTCAGTTATTGCAAGTATGCAACCCGACGAAACAGATTATTCAAAACTTCATGACGCCGCTATTGGATCAGATATAGAAGATGCCTTTCTTATCTCCGTTGATGAAGAAGAGGTCCTCTATGCAGAGGATACTCAAGAGATCACGTATGCCGACGAAGTTGAAGACGCACCTCCTTCAACCTTGTCTTCTCCACTTTTTCAGAATGAAGACGAGCAACAATTTTTAGATCAAATGAAGTATCTAGACAACTCCGACTTAGATAGTGATGTACAACTGATTGACGATACAAAATAAAAAGTATTCTATGTGCTTTCAACTATATCTTTAATTACTTCACTTGCTATAAGTAAACCAGCACTTGACGGAACAAACGAAATACTTGCGGGAGGCCTGTTATTAGTCGGTTCTTCTTTAGAAAATAAAACTTTTATATTTTTTAATCCGCGAACTCTTAACTCTTTTCTCATAACTTTAGCTAAAGGACAAACACTCGTTTTTTCAATATCCACTATTTCAAAGCGAGAAGGGTTTAACTTGTTTCCCGTGCCCATGCAGCTAATAATGGGGATGTTATAGTACTTAGCTCTTTCAATGAGCAAAAGTTTCGCGCTTACCGTGTCTATTGCATCAATAATATAATTGCACGTAGAAAGCTCTTTGTCTACGGCATCTTGTTGTTCTTTACAATAAAAGAGAGGCATTGTTTTTATGTTTACAGCAGGATTAATATCCATCCCTCTCTTTTTTGCACAATCAGTTTTTAAAGATCCTATCGTTGAGTGCAATGCATATAATTGCCTGTTCAAATTGCTCTCCATTATAATATCATTATCAACAAGGAGAAAATTTTCAATACCAGCACGCGTTAAAGCCTCTACAACAAAAGATCCTACCCCTCCTAATCCAAACACTGCTATTTTTTGAGAATGGATTTTTTTTTCAGACACTTCGCCTATGAGCATTTTTGTTCTACTAAATTGATCTTCAAGGCTACTAGACTTTCTGCTATCATTTTCTTCGATATCTTGCGAATTATTCATAAAAACCCTCTTTATTTCTTCTTTTTTTTCCCATACACCTTGTGGAAAACTTGTGAAAAACATCTGTATGTTTTTCATAAAAACGGAGTATTTTTATATACTTCCTAGACTTACGGTAGATCTTAAAAAAAATCTCTTTTTAAGAAAATTGCAACAACTTCTTTTTTTTAAGAAAAATTATTGTTAATGCATAAAAACTGTGCTTACAAATGATTTTTCTCCTTTTTTTCTATAAAAAACCACCAATCAGCTTTATATTGTCTGTTTTTGAACAAAAAAAAGAAGAGATACCTGCACTTTTTCTTTTCTTTTCTATTTTTCTTTACTGCCGTTAAAAAAATTGCAAAAATATTTCATTTTTACTGCTTCTTTTTTTTTCAAACATCTAAACATAAGTATAGCAAAAAATTAAAAATATGACCAGCACATAAAAACTCTTACCTTTTTTCTTGTGGAAAACTTGTGGAAAAAACTCTTTCATCTATCTTCTAATATATGTAACTTTTTTCCTTTTATTATGTTATACTGTTAGTATGACAGCATTAAAAGTACACTGTGGGACACCTATGCCGTATGGAGCAAGCTTGCAAAAAAATGGTGTCAATTTCAGTATTTTTTCACGCAACGGAAAAGCAATTCGAATTTCTCTCTTTAGCTCGGAAAAAGACGAAGAACCGTTTTTTTCATATGAGCTTGACCCTGTTATAAACAGAACAGGTGATATTTGGCATATTCACATTGAAGGCGCAAAAGCAGGTGATCTTTATTTGTACTCTGTTGATGGTCCTTTTCTTCCGGAAAAAGGTCACCTCTTTGATAAAACGAAATTTTTACTAGACCCTTATGCAAAAGCTCTAACAAAATCATCGTTTTTTAAATCTCTCCAACAAAAGAAAGTGGGGCTAAAAAAAGACCAAGAAAAAGAAGTGCTTCCAAAGTGCGTTGTTATTGATGATTCTGAGTTTGACTGGAAAGGCGACAAACCGCTTAACTATCCCCTCAGAAAAAGCATCTTATACGAGGCTCATTTAAAAGGCTTTACACAAAGTCCCTCTTCAGGTGTAAAACATAAAGGAACGTACAAGGGGCTTATTGAAAAAATACCTTATTTAAAAGAACTTGGTGTAACCAGTATAGAACTCCTTCCCATTCAAGAATTTGATGAATTTGAAAATATAAACATAAACCCTAAAACAGGTGAAAATCTTACAAACTATTGGGGCTACAGCACTATGTGCTTTTTTGCACCAAAGGCTGCATATGCTTCAGAATCGACACCTGGCGAGTGTGTAAATGAGTTTAAAGAAATGGTGAGAGAAATGCACAAAAATGGCCTAGAAGTTATTTTAGACATTGTATTTAACCATACTGCAGAAGGAAATGAAAATGGCCCAACAATAAATTTTAGAGGTTTAGATAATTCAATATACTATATGCTTGAGGAAGAAAACAAAACTGCATATAAGAACTATTCTGGCTGTGGTAATACATTTAATTGCAACCATCCTGTTGTTAGGACTTTTATTATGGATTGTCTTCGTTATTGGGTATGTGAAATGCATGTTGATGGATTTCGCTTTGACTTAGGCTCAATTTTAGGAAGAGATCAAAATGGTAATCTCATGGAAAATCCTCCTATGCTCGAAAGGATTGCAGAGGAACCAGTATTAAGAAACACAAAAATCATTGCTGAAGCTTGGGATGCAGGGGGAGCGTATCAGGTTGGTTGGTTTCCAGGTGGACGTTGGGCAGAATGGAACGATAGATATAGAGATGATATTCGAATGTTTTGGAGAGGCGATAAAAACTGCACTAGTAATGTTGCCACCCGCTTATCCGGTAGTTCAGATTTATATTTACGTGATGGAAGAAAGCCGTTTCATTCCATAAATTTTTTAACAAGCCATGATGGCTTTACCTTAAATGACTTAGTAAGCTATAATTCAAAACACAATGAAGAAAATGGCGAAGAAAACAGGGACGGGTCCGACCATAACCTCAGTTTTAATTGTGGATATGAAGGGCATACTAGCAATAAAGATATAGAATCGTATCGCCTACGCAAAATTAAAAACTTTCTTTTAACATTGCTATTATCTCAAGGGACTCCCATGCTTTTAGCAGGTGACGAATTTCGAAAGACTCAAAATGGAAATAATAACTCCTACTGCCAAGATAATGAAACCTCATGGATTGATTGGACGTGCAAAGACAAATACTCAGAAATTTTCCTTTTTGCACGAAAGGCTATTGCTTTCCGTTTGCATCATCCCGCATTTTGTAGACCTGAGTTCTTTGTAGGGCAAGACTTGTCATACAACAGTTTACTCGATATTGCTTGGTTTGATGAGAATGGCCAAATCCCAGATTGGACAAAAGAGAATGTAATTCTTGCCTGCAGAATGGATGGAAGCAAAGCTGAAATTTTTAGTGATAGAGATGACAATGATTTTTACCTAATGTTAAATCCAACAGCAATAGATTGTACTGTAAAGATATCACAACCTTCTAGTGGAACGCTATGGTATAGGGCAATAGATACCTCTTTGCCCACGCCTAAAGATTTTGTTTCCCCAGGTGAAGAAAGCAGTATTAATCCTGACTCAACATACATGGTAAAGGGTCATAGCATGGTTGTATTACTAAGCAAATAAGGTTGTTTTTATTCTAAAAAAAGTATATAGTATACATAGTTTTCACAGGAGGAAATATGATTTTTGATTCTAATTCTTTTAAAGATCGCATAAAGGCTCGTTTAAAACGCCAATACGGAAAGGAAATTGCTTCTGCTACTATTCGTCAAATTTATGACGCAAGTGCTGCTTCTATCCAAGAAATGACAATGGATAACTGGATGAAAACACGAGGGGCTCATGAACAAAAGGGCGTTCGTTCTGTTTACTATTTTTCTGCAGAGTTTTTGATGGGACGAGCTCTCGGCAACAACTTGATAAACACTCTATTAAAAGATGGCGTTATTTCTGCCCTACAAGAGTTAGGCGTTGACTACAATGTAATCGAAGACCACGAACCCGATGCAGCTCTTGGAAACGGCGGCTTGGGAAGGCTAGCTGCATGCTTTTTAGATTCTCTTTCTACTCTAAATTACCCTGCTTTTGGGTATGGAATTAGATATGAATACGGAATGTTTGAGCAACATATTGAAAATGGTTTTCAAATAGAATATCCTGATAATTGGCTACGACATCGAGACCCTTGGCAAATAAAAAGAAGTGATTTATCGGTTAACATACAATTTGGAGGCCACGTTTCTGTCCAAAAAGATTCTACTGGAGAAAACAGATTTTCTATTGAAAATGCTGAAATTGTAACTGCTATTCCCTATGATACTCCAATAATTGGATATGATACAAATACAATAAATACACTAAGATTATGGAGAGCTACTTCTCCAAACGGATTTGATCTTCAACTTTTTAATGATATGCATTACAACAGAGCTGTAGAAAGAAAAAATTCTGCCGAAAACATTTCTCGAGTTCTCTATCCAAATGATTCAGGCGCCTCTGGAAAAACATTGCGTTTAAAACAACAATATTTTTTCTGTTCTGCTAGTTTACAAGATCTTGTTAGAAAATATGTCTTTACATATGGAACGGACTTTACAGACTTTGCTAAGTACCATGCTATTCAGCTAAACGACACACATCCTGTTGTTGCTATTCCTGAGCTTATGCGAATTTTAATGGACGAACATGCTATTGGATGGGACACAGCTTGGAAAATTGTGAGCGAAACCTTTGCCTATACAAACCACACAATTCTCTCTGAAGCCCTTGAAAAATGGCCTATTGATATTTTTCAAGCCTTACTTCCTCGAATTTATCAAATCATAGAGGAAATAAATAGGCGTTTTAATTTACTATTAGTTGAGAGATTTCCTAATGATTATGCGAGACATAACCGCA
Organism: uncultured Treponemataceae bacterium; assembly: GCA_964372135.1. GTDB lineage: Bacteria > Spirochaetota > Spirochaetia > Treponematales > Treponemataceae > CAYJFX01. Next base: position 8,261 of record CAYJPS010000004.1, read on the forward strand.
TGAGTATTATAGCAAACGGTATGATTCATATGGCTTGGTTAGCTATCCACACCTGCTTTAGTGTTAATGGTGTCGCAGCCTTGCATACTCAAATTCTTATTGACAGTGAACTCAAAGACTGGGCTGAGCTCTATCCTAAGAAGTTTAACAATAAAACGAATGGCGTAACACAAAGGCGCTGGTTATTAAGTGCAAATCCGCTCCTTGCAAAGTTCATTACAGCAAGAATTGGAGACGGGTGGCAAAAAGATTTTTCACTTTTGAAAGGTTTAGAAAAATTTGCAGACGATGAAAATTCTTTACAAGAACTACTCTCTATAAAACAAGAAAACAAAGTACAATTTGCAAAATGGATAAAAGAAACTCAAAATGAGTTTGTCGACCCTGAATCAATTTTCGACACGCAAATTAAGCGCTTGCACGAGTACAAAAGACAATTATTAAATATTCTTCATATAATTCATCTCTATAATAAACTTATTGAAGATCCAACATTTGATCCTCCTGCTCGCACATATTTATTTGGTGCAAAAGCTGCCTCAGGCTATAGAAGAGCAAAATCAATTATAAAGCTTATTACTTCTATTTCCGATAAAATAAATAATGATTCTCGTGTTCGAGGCAAGTTGAGAATTGTTTTTGTTCCAAATTACCGTGTAACCGCAGCAGAAAAGCTTTTCCCTGCCTCAGATGTTTCAGAACAAATATCTACAGCGGGAAAAGAAGCTTCCGGAACAGGTAACATGAAGTTTATGATAAATGGAGCATTAACTCTTGGAACATTGGATGGAGCAAACATAGAAATTGTTGAAGAAGCTGGAGAAGAAAATGCTTTTATTTTTGGTTTAACTGCTGAAGAAATTTCAAACATCGAAAAAGAACACAGTTATACACCTCAAAAATACATTCAACAAAGTCCAGCCCTTGCAAAAGCCCTTAATCAGTTAATTGATGGTACCTTTGATCAAACAGGAAGCCTTTTTAGAGAATTATATGATTCTTTGGTACATGGTGTAGAAGGGCAGCGACCAGATACCTATTATGTTCTTGCAGATTTTGATTCTTATTGTGAAGCTCAAGATAAGGTTGCCGAAGCATATCGAGACCGCTTAGGTTGGGCAAAAAAAACATTGCTTAATATTGCCCGTTCTGGAAAGTTTTCTTCAGATAGAACTATTGAAGATTATGTTACAGATATATGGAAATTAAAAAAAATAGATGTAAAGTAAACTGTGTGAATAGCACACATCTGTAGGAGAAAAATATGAAAAAAAATAGTCTCTTAAGTTTAGATTTAGTGACTGAAACCTTAACACCACAAGAAAGAATAAAACTACCTTTCTTTATATTGATGTCGTTGATAATGACGGTTATATTTGTCTTTATAGCGGTAGCATTATTTTTTGTCGGAAACCCTATTGGAGCTGCATTAATGGGTTCTGGCTTTATTTTCTTTATTATTACTTTTAGAAAATTCAAAATTGGAAAAATAAAATTGGCGACATCACTTTCAACCATTGCACTACTTATTGCAGAGTCAATTGTAGTTTATTTTCTTTTGTTTGGACCAAATCCTTATGGATTATACAGAATCTTAGCTTTTACTCTTTTTCTTTTTGTTAGCAAATTTTTGCTTACATCTTCACTAAAAGAACTGTTAGCCTTTGCCGTTTGGTCAGTAGCAATGTTTGTCACAAAAGCTATGTTGTCATACGAAGAAATGCCTGTAGACCAACTAGAAGTATTTATTGCCTGTGTCGCAATTAGTCTTGTTTGTATTGTTGGAACAATGCTTGTTTTAGCATCTCTGTTTATGATGATGAATTCTCTTACTGCTTATGCAGATGGAGAAAAACAAAAAGTAGAATCGGCTTTTTCAAAGGTTACAAATGTTTTAACGGAAAGCAAACAAGGTTTAGAAGTTGGAACTATTCTTTCAGAGGAAGCGGTAAAGGCTTCTCTTGACTTACAAAAAATGGCTTCCGCTTTTTCATCATTAAAAGCGGCCTCTAATGAATTATCAAACAATATCTCTGTTGTTTTAGAGCTCTTTTCTTCGATAGAGGCAAATTCATCCATTATGCAAGATGGAACACAAGCTCAAAATTCTTCAATAGCGGAAAGCTCTGTTGCTCTTACTGAGATTTCAACAAATCTTTCAAGCGTAAACAACATAGCTTCACAAAGAAGTGAAAACATGAAAAGCCTTCTCGATTCTCTAAAAAGTCAAAAAATGCTCGTGCAAGAGGCCTTGTTGCAAGTACAAAAAGTAAAAGAATCTTCTTCCTCTATAGGAGGATTTATTCATACCGTAGAAGACATTGCAAACCAAACAGGACTCTTGGCTATGAATGCATCAATTGAAGCTGCACACGCAGGAACCGCCGGAAAAGGATTTGCCGTTATTGCACAAGAAATACGAAAACTTTCAGAAGAAACTGCAAAAAACGCGTCTTATATTGGCGAAGTCCTTCAGGGTAATGAGCAAACGGTTGAGGCAGCCGCAAATGCAGTTATTTCTTTTGCGTCTCAATCAGAGCAAAGTTCAGAAGAATTACAAAGTACTATTGAGGCTTTAGATGGTATTCTTATGGGTATTGCAGAAATGGATATCGGCACAAGAGGTGTAATGAATTCAATGCAAGAAATTGTTGAATCATCAAGACAAAATGGAAGCCTTGTTGACGATGTTTCTGGAAAAATAGTTCAACAACGTGAAATTATGGATAATATTTCGATTTTCGCTAAAACATTGCAAAATGAAGTATCTACTGCAAATGTGCAAATAACTAACGTACAAGGATCTCTCGAAACAATAAAAACATCTTCTGAAGAAAATGTAAAAGTATCAGGCTCTGTAAATGAAGCACTAAATAATATTGACATCTAACGTTTAATACATTGGATTATAAAGGAAAGACCACTTAAAAATTTTTAAGTGGTCTTTTTTTTAACTACTATGCATTATGCTTTTTGCAAAATCTGTAACGCCTTGTTTTCCATTACAGCATAATGCCGTTGCGAAAGGTCTGCCTATCAGCACTTCTTTTACACCATAGGAGCTTGCAATTTGAATATCCCTAAAGGTCCGAATACCGCCGTCAACCCAAAGTTGTCCGCAATATTTTTGAATTTCTTTTCCATACGCTATTAAAAATTCGGCGGTGCTTCCAATTCTGTTTTCAACTCGCCCCCCATGATTTGAGATTATTACTATATCAGGTTTAACTTCTGCGATAAGTGGTATCTCTTCAACATTAAAAATTCCCTTAATAGAAAACGGTAAATTTATATGTTTTTTTATTTCTAATAATTGCTTTGCATTTTTCTTTTCTAGGCTAACTAAGTTACGCATTGTAGCAATATTGTACGAATCTATATCTACGCCTATACTTTCTGCTATCCCTGCTGTCCATTCTATTCTTTCAAAGATACGCTTGTTGTCATAAGGTTTTATAAATACAGCTGCCCTGGTACTTTTTTGCGCTTCTTGTCTTTTTCTTACAGCCGCAATTCCTGACTGCAGCTTTATATCTGGATAGCCGTCACCTATGCTCAACAAAATACCTGCTTCACTTGTAGCTTCGATAATATCAGAATAAAAATCTGCCTCCGATTCATAACCTATATTTTCCATTGCTCCCGTCATAGGTCCAAGTCGTACGCTAGCAAGAGGCATAGTTTTTAGTATTGTATCTGAACACGGTACTTTTTTCCACGCTGCACAGTTTAAAATAAAATTTACATTTTCTGAAAAACCACCCATCCCAGGTAATTCTCCAATGCAACCTTCTCCATTACATGTTTCGCAAAAATGACAATTTGAACTATGTCTGCTCATTTTACTATTATCGGGAACACAAAGCGAGCCTTTAGAAGAAAAAATATTATTCTCCAAAACAAGTACCTGCTACTTTTCCCGCTAAAAGAACTCCATCATCCAAAGGAACATTTTTTATTTTTCCCGCTACTTTATCAAGAGGAACGCTATCCATTTCTCCTTTGTTCATCACAACCATTTTACCAAATTCCCCACGTGCAAGCATGTGTGCAGCTTCTACACCAAATTGAGAGGCAAGAACTCTATCATATGGGGTGGGAATACCACCTCTTTGTACATAGCCTAAGACTGTTACTCGTGGCTCAAGGTCTGTTGCTTCTTGAACTTCTTTTGCAACTCTATATCCAATTGACTGAGTCATTTCTTTTCTACTTTTCTTAAACTTCTTTTTATCCATTTTAGCTTCTTTTTCACTTAGTGCCCCTTCGGCTACAACAACAATGGAAAAGTTCTTTCCCTGTTCTTTTCTTTTCTTTAAGTGTTTGGCTATTGCTTCAATGTTATAAGGAATTTCTGGGATAAGAATAACATCTCCTCCACCTGCCACACCTGCATACAAAGCCAACCATCCAGCCTTGTGCCCCATAACCTCAATAATCATTATTCTGTTATGACTATGCGCAGTTGAATGTAACCTATCGATTGCTTGTGTAGCAATATCTACAGCAGTATGAAAGCCAAATGTTACATCCGTAGCAACAAGGTCATTATCTATTGTTTTTGGGAGTCCTATAACATTTAAGCCCTCTTCTTGCAAAAGTTTACCTGTTGAGTTTGTCCCATTACCACCAAGAACAACCAAAGCGTCAAGCTCCATGTTTTTATAGTTCTTTATTATACTTTCAACAGGAAATAATCCTGTAACAGAGTTTTTAATAGGATTTTTAAAGGGTTTTTCTCTAGATGTTCCAAGAATTGTTCCACCAAGGGTTAAAATTCCTGAAAGATCTTCTGATTTAAGCTCATGCCATCTTCCTTCAATTAATCCTCTATAGCCATCCTCAATACCTATAACTCTCATTCCATACACATCCATTGCTGTGCGAGCGACACCTCTGATAGCAGCATTTAAACCAGGAGCATCTCCTCCAGCAGTTAAAATGCCAATTTTTTTGACCACATTTTTTTTCATTGTTATCCCTATCTTCTATTTACTTTGCACCTATATTAAATTTTATTGCAAAGCAACCATCCTCGCCCTATTATTTGAAGTATAACATTTTCCCCCTTTCCACGCAAGGTACTTTTATGGTATTATGTTTGGATTATGAAACATATTTATTTTGCTTTTTTTCTAACAACCTTCTCTTTGTTGTGTTTTTTTTATCCTCTTAACGCTCAGCGTGTTGCACGACAAGAAACACAAACCAACCCTTATTCTCAAACACTAATAGGAACAAAAGAGGGTTTATTTCATGCTGTATCACAAAACCCAATCCCTTTATGGACAGAAGGATCTGTAGAAAAAATTATGTACATAGACGGTTGGTATCTCTTAACTTCCAAAGGTGTTTTTTTTAGTAAAGATTTAAAAACCTTTGAACCAAGAAACAAAGGGCTTCCTTTTAGCACAATAAAGGAATATGACGGAAAAACAACGTCCTTTGTACAACAGGTTCACCCTTTAAAAGACTTGGAATTTCTTCCTGGCGACTCAAGAACAATGGTTACAACAACAAAAGAAGAAACTTTTATAAGTAGAAATGCTGGTTTATCATGGCAATCGTTAGGATTTAGTGCAAGAACAACGGGAGCAAAAGCAGTAGCGGTAGCAAACCTTCCAAACCAAAATGGAAATGAAACACTAACAGTGTTTTTATCTCACGCGATATATGGCGTTGCATATATCCATCCAGATGATCCAAACCCAACATGGATAGATATCCCAACAGGGTTTGAGACAATGCCTACTCTTGACAACCCTGATGAAGTTGCCGACATTTTAGTCCTGCAAGAACGCTCATCAGACGGATCTCTTGCTACTCAAGTTTATTTTTCACAAAGTTTTATGCCAAGATTGTACAAACTTCAATGGGCAGAAAAAAAAGTTACCCTCATTGCATCTCAAGAAAAACCCGTTGACACATGGGATAGTCTTGTTTCAGTTGGCTCAGATTTAGCCTTTGTTAGCATGGATGGTATTAACTTTTTTTCACCCAAAACAGAACGTTTCTTAAATAAAACAACTACTGTCTCTTCCATAACAAGGCTCTTAGATTCTATGAAAGAACCACCTCTGTCTGCATGGTTTTCCCCTTCTGTTACTGGACTAAACACAGCTTTTGGTTTAAGCCAGCTGTGGATGACTAGAACAAACACACTATCAGGCGAGTATATTTCAAAAGCACAAGATAAAAGAAGTATTTATGTTCCCTCTGGACAAGTTACCACACAAGCAGGCATTGATAAATTTGTTTCCATTGTTGAAGAAAATGACCTTAACAGTATTGTTATTGATATGAAAGATGACAAGGGTGTTTTGCGATATCACACAAAAGACCCTATCGTTTCAAAAAAAGCACATATTAGCGCTTATGCATTAGATATTGATGCCTTTGTTAAAACATTCAAAGAAAAAAATATTTACCTTATAGCACGCCTTGTAGTGTTTAAAGATGCCAATTTATATAAATACAACCAAAGAGAATACGCAGTATGGGATAATAAAACAAATTATTCTTGGCTAGGTGTGCGAAATTATTCTGATGAAGATAACACAGCCTCTTATTACGATGAACACTGGGTTGACCCATATTCTCATGAAGTATGGGAATATAATATTGCCATTGCAAAAGAGCTCATTTCATTAGGTTTTGATGAAATACAATTTGACTATATTCGATTCCCAACAGATGGCCTTAATTTAACCAATGCAACCTTTCGCTGGCAAGATGAAGGAATGGACAAAGAAAGTGCTCTTGTTTCATTTTTATCGTATGCAAGAGACAATATTGATGCCCCCATTGGAATCGATATTTATGGTGTAAATGGATGGTATAGAAGTGGATCACGAACAGGTCAAGATGTTGAGTTAATTGCCCCTTATGTTGATGTAATTAGCCCAATGTCATATCCAAGTCATTTTGAATCTATTTTCCTAGCCTATACGCCTATTATTGAGCGCCCTTATCGTATATATTTCTATGGAACATACAGAGGAGCAGTAATCGCGCGAAACCAAGTAATAATTAGACCTTGGCTGCAATCCTTCTTTTTGAGCCACAATTCTTTCGATGAAGAGTATTATAGCAGTAACTATGTACAAAGACAGGTTTTTGGAGTTCGCGATGCTACAGATTCTGGATACATGTACTGGAATAATGTCGGTCGGTATGATGAAGTACGCCCACACATAGGAACAGCAAAAGAAAACACCCCTTATCCATGGGAAATGGCAGACAGAGACAAAACAGATACCATACCTATTTTTTCAGGAGAATAAAATTTTAAGGAGAGTTATGTATGATTGCTATTTTTGATGTTGCTGTTTATGAGTGGGGTCTAGAAGTCATTCGCACCGTTCAATCAATAAAAAGTGATGTTTTAACATTTTTTATGCTTTTTATAAGTTTTTTATCTGATTCGCTTGCCTATCTTTGTTTTCTGCCTATCCTTTTTTGGTGCATAGATGAAAAAAAAGGCTTAAAAGTTGGCTTATTAGTTCTTTTTTCAGCCTCGATAAATACAAGTATAAAAGATTTTTTACAGGTACCAAGGCCCTACGTTCAAGACCCTTCAGTTGGGCTAACCACAGGTCCAAGTTTTTCAACTCCTTCCGGACATTCACAAAATTCGGCAGCCTTTTGGCCATTTTTTGCTTCATTATTTACTTTTTCAAAAAAGCAAAAAAAGAACATTCTTCTAAAAGCAAGCCTTGCAATAGGCATGCCGTTACTTATTGGTTTTACACGAGTTTATTTAGGTGTGCACTATCCATCGGATGTTCTTCTTGGTTGGACATTAGGATTTCTTTTTTCTTTAGGAGCAATTCTCTTTACACCGTTTATTGAAAAAATCGCAACTCAAATTCCAAAAGCCTTTAAAATTTTGCTTGTGGGTATTACCGCCTTTCTTCTAAACTGGATAGGCCCTCATGACACTTCAATGTCAGCAGCTTTTTTTGGACTTGGCATTGGTTATATTTACCTTGCAGAAACTGGTGGTTACAATGCAAAAAAAGGCTCCCCTAAACAAAAAATTCTCCGCATTCTTATAGGCCTTACCGTGGTTGCGATGCTCTACGGAGGGCTAAAGATAGTTTTCCCTTCAGAAGGTGAAAGCAGTTATCAACTCTTTCGGTTTATACGATACCTTTTGGTGGGTTTTTCTGCAAGCTTTGCTCTTCCTAAGCTATTCATAGCACTGAAAATTGCTTTTCCACGAGAAAAAAATGACAATGAGTAACTATACCCCAGATGAGCCTATTGTGGCTATAGCAACAGCCCTCGCCCCTTCTGCCCTAGCAATAATTCGAGTCTCAGGAAAAGAAAGCATTTCATTATTATCTCAGGCCTTTTCCCGTCCAAAGGCACTTACAGAAGCAAAAGGAAACACGCTCGTTTATGGCTGGATTGAAGACAATGCAAATAAAGAAACAAAAATAGATGAAGTAATGGTTGGAGTATATCACGCTCCAAAAAGTTTTACTGGCGAAGAAATGGCAGAAATATACTGCCACGGTGGAACTGTTACCGTTATTGCTATCTATACTATTTTACAAGGCCTCGGTTTTCGCGTTGCAGAACCAGGTGAATTTACCTTTAGGGCATATATAAACAAGAAAATTGATTTGACTAAAGCTGAAGCAGTAAACGAGATTATAAACTCAAAAACAGACGAAAGCAGAAGTCGGGCAGCAGGAAGACTTGCAGGAAACCTTTATTCAGAAATTGATAATATAAAAATGCAAGTAATAGAAACAATAGCAGATATAGAAGCAGAGGTTGAGTACCCTGAAGATGAAAATGCTATAGCAAATGCTTACAATCCAGAAAAAATTTTCTCCGCTTTTTCACGATTATCACAAATTGCTCTTTCTTGGAAAAGTGAAAAAATGTATCAAGAAGGAGTACGTGTAGTTCTATCAGGAAAAACAAATGCTGGAAAATCAAGCCTTTTTAATATTCTACTAAAAGAGGAAAGAGCAATAGTTTCAGACATACATGGCACTACACGAGATTGGATAGAAAGCTGGATTTCATTAGGGGGTATTCCTGCCAGGCTATTTGATACAGCAGGCCTTAGAAAAACAGCAGATATTATTGAGCAAGCTGGCGTCGAGCGTTCCCATGAATTAGCAAAAGAAGCCGATCTAGTTTTATACTTAGTAGATATTACAAAAGGCTTAGAAAAGGAAGAATTTGATATTATTACTTCTTTTTCAGCCCCCGTTATTGTTGTTTGGAATAAATCAGATATGATTGATATCAAAGAAAGAGAAAATATTCTTTCTCAGTTTACCTTTACGCAAACTTGTGTGAGCTCAAAAAAAGGGGAGGGCATTTCTACTTTAGTGGAAATAATTCACTCTATTCTACTGGATCAAGCACAAACAGACAGGAGACAAGCAGGCTTGGGTTCTCACCGGCAAAAAAAAGCTGTCGATGACGCGATAGAATCCTTACAGCAGGCCATTACGGCAACAGAAAAAAATCTTCCTCTTGATGCTGTATCACAAGATCTTGAAGATGCTCTTTTCCACTTGGGAGAAATTACAGGCGAGGTAAGTCCTGACGATATTTTACAAAGTATTTTTTCACGCTTTTGCGTAGGCAAGTAACGAGTTTCTTTTAGTATTTCTTTTTTGAGCCAAACAGAGGCATCATTTTATCTTCTAGTTGAAACTTTTTCATTATTATTTTTACCGCTTTTTGATATATAAACATGCCTCCAATAACAGCAAGAATAAAAATAAAAGGAAGAGCAATTCCCAAATTTTCTTTTAAAAAGAACCCTCCTATCACTGTTAATATTACAATTAACACTATAGTAACAAGAATATTTGCTAGCGTTCCAAGTACTAGAAACAAGATAGTATTTTGTTTTTTTGTCATTTTTCTTCCTTTCCGCCAGTTTTTGCGTTTTTCCATTCAGTCCGCGCATCTTTTATAAAAGAAACTAAAAGGAGGGCGCCCGATATAACAACAGCCATGTCAGCAATATTAAAAACTGGCCACCGCGTTAAATACAAACCTAAAAAATCTATGTCAAAAAAATCGACATCTATAAAATCTACAACTCCTCCAGGTCGAAAAAAGCGGTCTATAAGATTTCCAAAACCGCCCCCAATGATTCCCCATAAACACCACTGTTGAAAACGGTCAATTTCATCTGTCTTAAAGTAATAAATTATCACACCAATTAGAACAATCAAAGGAAAATATCTTAAAAGAACGGCTCTTAAAAAAGGTGCAAAATCATGACCAAAACTAAAAGCTGCTCCAGTATTCCAAACGTGCGTTATCCGTAAAAAACCATCGAAAAAACTTGCATAAATCGTTCCAAATTCAACATTATTAAAAATAAATATTTTTGTAATTTGATCAAAAATAATTATACATAAAGCCAAAAAAATGGGGTATATTTTATTTTTTTCTTTTGTGTTTGTGTTTTCTAAACTATCCACATGTACTCCTAATAAATTGTATTTATTATATATATTTTATTTAATAATGGCTATAGCCCTGTAGGAACATCAATAAAAACTGTTTCTATTCCTTTTTTTTCTTGCAAGCGCTGTGCTAAAAGAGAAACGCCTATCGTTTCCGTATTATAATGTCCCCCAGCAATCACATTTATACCCTTTTCTTTCGCAGTGTGGTATGATTCATGAGAAAGCTCGCCCGTGATAAACAGATCAATATTTTGCTCAGCTGCTTCTACCATGAGATCTTCTGCCCCTCCTGAAACGATGGCAACAGTCTGGATTTTTTCACTTCCAAAAAAAAGACTCTTTTCTATTTTTTGGTTACCTTCTTGTAATTTTTTTTCTACTTCTTCTTTTTGCAGGGGTTTTTCAAAGGCTCCTTTCACACCAATATGCATATTATTCCAACATCCAAAAGATTCCAAGTTGTTTAGTCCCAACCTTTTTGCTAAACCATAGTTATTTCCAACTTCTTCATTAGCATCAAGAGGAATATGACATGCATATAATGCTATATTATTATCGATAAGCTTTTTTATCCTATCATAGTGATTTCCTATGATGGTTTGTTCGTGACCCCAAAAAATACCATGATGAACCACTAGCATTTGCGCCTTACTCTCAACAGTTTTTTCTATAGTTTCTAGACATGCATCTACAGCAAAAGCAATCTTCGTTATGGAATCCTTTGAGGGATCTATATTTTGTACTTGAATTCCATTTTTGGATGGATCTGCATTATAAAGTTCAAACTGTAAAAGTTTCCTAAAGTAGGTGTCGATATCATGTAGTGTCATTTATTTCTCCTGTAGTAAATTTGAGACTTTTTCGGTAAGAAGTCTTGCAAATCGAAGATGAGGTTTTTCAGTTTTTGCGTATTCATTAAACTCGTTGTATTCTCTTGCACTTTCAAACTTTGAAAATCGCGCATCAAAAGGATTAAGGAGAACTAAATCCGCAAGACCTTGATCATAGTACGTATTAACATTTGCATCTTTAGTAACAGAAAAAACATCTATTACAAAATTTGGGTATTTTTTTTTCATCTCTAAAGCAATGGGTGTAAGGTCTCCTTCTGCAACTATTACAGCAGAGGAAAATTTTTGCCCTGCAATACTTAAAAGAGCTTCTAATTCAAGTTCCTTTTTTTCTAAAAAAACATTCTTTTGTTGTTCATTAAGTTTTGGTAAAAAGTGCAAAGTATAGGGAGCTAAGATGGGGTTATTATTAAGAGGAGAGTCTATTTGCGTATTTGTTTTTGGTGCATCAGAGGCAAAAAAATCACCTGTTAAAAGTGTTAGCCCCATTTCAGCCGCTGTAGTTAAACGAAGGGCTGCGTCTAAAGAAGTGACACCCACAGGACTTACATATACAACTACCAGCCCCTCTTCTGCTAAGTTGTCATCTTCAGGATTGGCTATGTTTGATAACGAATATTCTGTTACTATGAGATTTGTCCTCTCAAGCAGCCCGGTTTTTTCTGTGAAACCTCGTGAAAAGGAACCTGTAAATAGTTCTTTATTTTGCACGTCAGCGTTATAGCTCATAGGTCTAAAAACAACAATTAAAACAATAAAGAGCACAATGAGAAAAGCTTCAATGTATGAAACAACACTAAAAAGAGAGCTATGACTATCGGAATATAAGCCTTGTGTTAATCTATACATGGAGGCAATATTGGAAATCAAAACAATTAAGGATAAGCCAAGGTTTAATAGTAATAAAAGACTTATTCCAAAAATTAAAATTAATAAAATAGTGCATATAAAAGCAATGGCAGATATAAACGCCATCGTTTCCATGTTTCGAGATTTTTTTAATATTGGCCTTAATGTAACCATCAATAAAGACGCTAAGACAACAAGTTGCCCTACAAGAGCATTGCTAAAAAAATTCATGCTTATATAATAAAGGAAACAAGCAAATAAAACAACAGTTTTTTTGTATTTACTTGCAAATACAAAGACAAAAGTGAAATTATCTATTTTGCATCTTTACTTTTTTTGCTTTTATGGTATAATAAATGTATGGCAGATTCAAAATTAGATACAACAAAAATACAAAAAGCTGTTCAAGCTGGTATTCCTCTTTCAATAACTACCCATACCCTTCCACACGAAATGGAATTGTATATGGCAGAAGTATTGGTTGCGTTTCTCAAAGAACTAAATCAAGAAGCAATGTCTGAGTACTTAATTTATTGCTTAAATGAACTAACTACAAATGCAAAAAAAGCAAATACAAAACGTGTATATTTTAAAGAAAAAGGCTTAGATATCAACAATATTGATGATTATGATAACGGGATGAAAAGCTTTAAATCTGATACGCTCGATAATATAAAGCATTATTTGAAAATGCAACAAGAACAAGGTTTTTATATTAAACTTATTTTCCAACATAAAGCTGATAAAATTAAAATAGAAATTCGAAATAATGCGCCCTTAACTATTTTTGAATACAAACGAGTTCATGATAAAATCGCGCGGGCTCAAAGATATTCTTCGGTAGATGATGCTTTTTCACAGATCTTAGATGATTCTGAAGGTGCTGGGTTAGGGATTATTATTATGATCCTGATGTTGAAAAAACTAGGCCTCTCAGGCGATAATTTTCAAGTTTTTTCTGAAAATGATGAAACGGTATCGAGAATAATTCTACCTCTTTCTGGTGATGTTCAAGAAAAAATGTCCATTCTTTCTACTGAGCTCGTTAATATGATTGACAAACTACCACAATTTCCAGAAAATATTATTCATATTAATAATATGCTCAATGATCCTGAATTTAAGCTTTCAGATATAGCACGTAGCATTAGTAGCGATATTGCTCTTACAGCAGACCTATTAAAACTTGTTAACTCTGCAGCCTTTTCTCTTTCCTCACCGTGCAGAAATATACCTGATGCAGTAAAACTTGTTGGAACACGTGGTATCAAAAATTTATTATACTCCGTAGGCTCTATGAAAAGCGTCGGTACGGCAACAGAAGAACAAAAATCTTTATGGCAGCACTGTCACAGGGTTGCCTTCTATTCATATAACTTAAGCAGAAACTTTTTCTCGAAACAACGTGATGTTATTGAAGATTCTTATGTTTGCGGACTATTGCATGATATGGGAAAAGGAGTTTTTTACTCTGCCCAGCCTCATTTTATGACAAAGTTGAAAAACTTAAGTGATGAAAAAACAATTGAGCCTCATACATTTGAAAAATTACTATCTGGACAAAACCATGCTGAAATTGGAGCTCTCATAGCTGCAAAGTGGAATTTTCCTCCTGTAATTATTGAAACAATTCATTTGCATCATGACCCTGATGTACAAAAACCTCTTTCTGTTATTGTTTATTTTGCAAATATGCTCGCAAATTATCAACAAGGTGGGGTTGAGTTCTACCAATTTGATACAGAAATACTTGAAGTTTTTAAAATTGCAAATGAGGACCAGTTAGTTCAATTATCCGAAAAGCTTAAAGAGGCCTTTGTGTCTGAGAGCGTAGACGACTAGTCCATACTTGCATTAAAATTCCAAACGCAACACCAACGTTTAAAGAGGCCTTTATTCCCGTTAAAGGTATACTTACACGACCGTATTCAGCTCTTCGTAATGCCTCGGGACTCACACCGAGCTCTTCTGACCCTATTATAACTATGCCTTTTTCTGGAAATTTAAATTCATTTATAGGCTCTCCTCCTGTTTCCAAGGCAAAAACAGGAATGTCGTTTGGAAGCTCTTCTAAAGAACATCTTTTAGTCTGTACATACTTTTCACAGCCCATAGCAGAGCGTTGCGCCCTTTGATGTTTTTCATCTGTACAAAAAGGCGATAATATAACCCCTTCTAACCCAAAGGCTTCTGCCGTTCTGTATATCGAACCTAAATTAAAAGGAGACCGTATGTCTTCCGCATACACAAAGGTATTTGGAAAAAATGTTCGAACCTCGCTAGGGTCAGCATGAGGAGCAATAACTAGATCCCACTCAGCAGGGAAGGTTCCTATAATTTCTAAGAGTCTATTTCTCGCATAATTGCATGCTCTTCTTTCATCAAAGGGGTTTGTGTGTAATAAGAGGTTAAGGTCGTTAAAAGCTTCTTTTGGAAGTTTGGGATCATCTAAAACAAGTTTTACTAGCTTTTTGGTATATTCTTGCCGAGTCATACTTGCAAAGGTCATACTATTTTTTTTTGAAATAGAATTATAGTCGCTGTCGATTCCAGCAATATCGCGCTCAAGCGCTCCAAAACAAAGTGCAATTTTACGTCTTCGAAAGCCTGGTTTTAGTTGAAAAAGTTTTTCTGGTTCTATCATTGACGTTAAAAGGCGTTTTTTATAATTCCAAAAATATCATCTGACGACATTGAACGGGAGAAAGAATAAGCTCCACTGAGTTGTTCAGTATTTTCAGCGATTAGGGCCAATTGTTCCATAGACATTGAAAGGTCTTTTAAGCGAGCAGGCAGGTTTGTTACAGCGATGGTGCTTCTTATCGTTTCTGAGAGAGCTGCAATTGCGTCTTCATTTGATGCATCCGCTCCTACAGTCTTCAAAAGTCGTGCTATTTTTGCAACTCTATCTGTTTTATACTTTGATACTTCCTCAACAATATGAGGCAATAAAATAGCAGAGGTCAAAGATCTTGAAATTTTTTGCCTCGCATTTATTGAAAGACTAATGCCAGATCCTACACCAATAGAACTAGAGGCTGCTGCTAAGGAAATCATGCTTGCGGCTTGCAAGGACAAAACTTCTCTCGTGGAGGTTGGCGTTTCTGTATTGTTTTCATTTATAACTGAACTTAATAATTCTAAAGCTTTTTCGATTAAGCTATCTGAGAAAAAGTTTGACCGTTGTGATGTATAGGCTTCAACAGCTATACATAGAGCATGAAGAAGCATAGAATTTCTTTGACTTTCTGTAAAAGAAACGGTTAAGGTGGGATCAAAAACAGCAAGTCGACACAAGCCTGATTGCATTTTTAACATTTTTACTTGTCGACTTCTACCATCAATGATAGGCGTTTTATCTGCAAAAATAAAAGGGTCGCATAAAGTTGTTGGGACACAAATTACAGGAAGGGCTCCTGTTGTAGGTGACTGCCCCTCTACAAAGTCATATATATCATGCAGTTCATGAAACAGAGCTGCTGCACTTCTTGCAACATTACTTATTTTTGTTCCACCTACTGCTATTATTCCATGAATATGTGCTTCTCTGCCAAGAGTAAACACTTGTTGAATGATGCCTGCATCGGGAGCTGGCGGAATTTCATCGTACACAAAAAAATCAATACTTCTCTCTTGTAGTGCTGATGTGATTTTTTCTGTAATGCCGAATTCTGTAAGAACGGGGTCGATTAATAGCATAAATCGCGTCCCCCATTCTTTGGCAAATTGCCCTAAACGGCTTGATGAGTATGAACCCAAAACAATGTTTGGAGATAACTTAAAAACAAAGTCCGCCATAAAAACTCTTCTTTATAAGCCGAAGCTTTCCATTACCTTATCTGCAGTAGAGGAAATAACACTTGCATTTAAGTATGCGGGATCTTGTATCTTTTCTTTTACCTGTGCAACACGATCCATTCTCACATCTGGTGTTTCTGCTGCAATTTCAGATAAATACAACCCTTCTATCTTTGCTCTCGCTTCGCTAGAAATTTCAATACTATCATGGCCAGCAGATACTTTTTCAGTTTCTGTGCTTTTTTGGGGCTTTTGTACATTTTTTAGGGGATCTAGTCTCCCTAGTTTGTCAATAATCATTCTTTTCTTCGCCTCTCTTTCTTTGGCATTTCTTTCCCAAGTTTGAGCTTTTTTTCGCCCGCAATAAAAACAGCAAATTCCCCAAGAATTTTTGTTCTACTTGCAAACTCACTGTAAACCTCTTTCGCCGTCCCCTCTACAATTTCTTCATGCATCTTAGTAAGTTCTCTTCCAACTAAGATACGTCGCTCACTATCAATATCGGCAATTTCTGCTAAAAGTTTAACTATTCTGAACGGAGATTCGTATAAAACTACTGCATTTCTCGTTTCCAGAAGCTCTAACACCCGACTTTTTCTTTTTCCCGGCTTTACCGGTAAAAAACCTTCAAAAACAATAGTCTTCCCTCCCTCTCCAGCTATACTAACGAGGGTTGCAAAGGCACTTACTCCAGGAATAGGAACAATCCTATATCCCGCTGCCCTTACTCGACTTACCAACACCGCTCCAGGATCACTTATTCCTGGTGTTCCTGCGTCACTCGCAAAAGCAACGGTCTTTCCTTCATTTAAAAGACCAATTATTCTTTCCGCTGCCTTTTCTTCGTTTTGTGCACGACATGAAATTAGTGGTTTTCGAATATTAAAGTGTGTCAGCAATTGCAAGGTCCTGCGTGTATCTTCAGCTGCAACGCAGTCTACGGCTTCTAACGTTTCTACCGCACGGAATGTAATATCTTTTAAGTTTCCTATTGGCGTTGCAACAATAAATAATTCTGACACGTCTATATTATAACCCTTTTTATTTATATAAACAAGTGTTAAAAAAAAAGAAGTCAACATTTTATGCAATTATTACGAAAGAGTACAAACAAAAACACGAGAATTCTTAAAAAAAAAGGAAAATATTTAAAAAAATTATTTCTTTTTTTTAGAATTCGTGATATACTGTAATTGAGGCATTTTGATTTTTTATAATGCCTGAAAACAATTATCAAAAAAAACCGATTATATAAATAAAAAGTGCGTTACAAAAACAAGGAGTACCGGTGAGCAAGCGCGATTTTCCAAAAATTCATTTTTACGACCAAGATTTCGTAGATATATATGATAAGACCTGGGCTTGGGTACAAGACTTTTGGAGAGATTCAAAGACAGAAAAGCCGTCACCAGAAGGATATTTTGTATACCCTGAAGATTCAGGCTGTGTTGTTGACCAGCTTGAAGCCATTTTTTCATCTTTTTTTCTAGTTTACTCTAATAGAAATTTTCCAGCACATCAAAATTTGGATTATTTATATGCACGACAAGAATCAAATGGTGCTATTAGATGGAAATATAACTTAGCAAAAAAAACTCCTGTTGTAGACAGTAAAAATCCTGATGGGGTAGGGTTACCCCTTTTTGCTTGGGCAGAATTTAATTTATACCACAAAACAGCAAACAAAAAGCGTATAAAAGAAGTTATGCCAATACTACAAAAATATTCTACATGGATAGAAACAACCTATAAAAAAGAAAATAATTTATACTCTGTCCCTGCAGAAGCAAGCACAATGTTCAACTCCCCTAGAGACAAAACGGTTTACCCAATTGATTTTAATGCGACTATGGCCATAAATGCGCTGTACATGGCAGCGCTTGGAGACATTATTAATGACAAAGATCTTAATTTCCAATATAAAAAATTATATTTTTCACTAAAAACTCATATAAATGCATTAATGTGGGATAATGAAACAGGCTTTTATTATGACCTTGATGCAAGCGGCAAAAAACTTATGCACAAAACTGTTGCAAATTTCTGGCCACTGTTAGCAGAAATACCAAATGAAGACAAAGCCGAAAGACTTATTTCATATTTGTCAGACACAAACTCTTTTGGAACAGACCACCCTTTTCCATCTCTTTCTGTTTGTCACAAAAAATTCAGCAAGGACGGTGAAGGCTTTAGAGGAAGTGTTTTTCCAGCTTTTAATTTTATGATAATAAAAGGGTTAGAGAAATATCAACGCTATGATTTAGCAAGAGAAGCTTCTATTCGCCATCTTTATCACATGCTGGAGGCTCTTTTTCCTGAAGGCTCTAGTAAAAATGGAGAACTATGGGAAGCGTACCTGCCTTTACAAGAAGGTCATGCAAAAATGGCACAAAGTGAATCTTTTCCCAGAAAAAGGCATATTATATTTGCAGGCCTTTCAACAATAGCCATAATGATTGAGAATATTATTGGATTAAACATAAGTTTACCAAGGAAAACTGTAGACTGGACTATTCCTAACTTAGAAATGATGGGAATAGAAAATTTATCACTTACTCGTAACATGATTACAATTCTTTCAAATAAGAGTTCTCGAGGTTGGGAAATCCAAATGGAAAGCGAAAAACTCTATTATTTCACAATAAACATCTTAGGTGAAAAGAAAAAAACGCTTCCAATTCCATCAGGGAAGTGCTCAATGCTTATTGATAAGCTGTAATGTATATTTTCTACATAAAAGTTTTTTTCTTGGATTGATTATGAAAACAATTGAAGCTGTAATAGAAATGGGATCAACAGGGGTTCGACTCATGGTTTGTGAGGTAAATCCAGATGGATCCTGGCACATTATAGATAAATCTGAACAACCCGTGTCTTTAGGCTGGGATGTTTTCACCTCTGGAACAATCAGTAAAGAGAGCTTACTTCAATGTCTGAGAATTTTTGAAAGTTTTCGTGAACAGCTTGAAGGCTGGAAAATAAAGCCCTTTCAAGTTCGTTCGTTTGCAACCAGTGCCCTTAGAGAAGCACAAAACAGAGACTCCTTTTTAGATCGTATCCTCGTAAAAACAGGTTTTCCTGTAAAAGTAATTGATGGAATTGAAGAAAGCCGTTTAATGTATTTAGCAGTTTTGGATGTTTTACGACAAGATATTCCACGTAGACAAAATAAAAATTCTGTTATTCTTGAAATAGGTGGCGGATCAACAGAAATGATGTTTTTACAGCGCGACAAAATTATTACCGTGCATAGTTTACGATTGGGAACCGTTCTCATTGACCAATATATAAAATCCATGGGAGGGTCTCAAAATGATACAAAACGCTACCTTGAGGACTTTATAAAAAATACAGGAGTTAATTTATACGTTGGCACGAGACTTCAAAAAATTCACCACTTCATCACAATTGGAACAGAAGCCCAACTTATAGCAAACCACATAGGAAAATCAATAGGTTCAAAAACAAAATCTATATCACGAAAAAATTTTTTATCTTTTGTAGATGCAACAGAAAATCTTTCTCTTGAAGAAATTGCAGCAATGCTTCAGGTTCCTTACGGACTAGCAAAATCTTTTCCTATTACATTATTAATTTACAAACTTTTTTTAGAGTTTACAATGGCAGAAGAGTTTATCGTTCTTGATACCACGATTCGAGAAGGACTGATTTCAAGCAAGTTTTCAAAAACAGAATTATTAGAAGAAAACTTTTTTACTCAAACACTCGCCTCCGCTTTAAATATTGGCAGAAAATACAGAATAGACGAAGTTCATGCGCAATATGTTCGAAAAATAGCATTGAAGATATACGACGCAATGAGAGTAGAACTGGGATTTCAAAGCGATGATCGTTTTTTACTTGAAATTGCTTCACTTTTACATGATGTTGGAACCTTTATAGGGGAATCAAATCATGAAGAGCATAGTCATTATATTATTTCTCATTCAAATCTTTTTGGACTTGAAAAGGCCTCATTAAATATTATTGCCCTTATTGCTCGCTACCACAGGGGTCCAGTCACACTTCCAGAAGAAGAAGATTTTACTTCTTTACCAAGAAAAGAACGCATGAAAGTACTCAAATTATCGGCAATCTTGAGAATAGCAGAAGCCCTAGACCGTGGACACGAACAACATATACCTGATATAAATGTTTTTTTACGTGAAAATAGGCTTGTTTTAGAAGTAAAAGAAATTCGAGATGTAAACTTAGAAAAACACGAAGTGGCAAAAAAAAGTGATTTATTTGAATCCGTTTTTGGCTATACGGTTCTCGTAACATAAAAGGAAATTAAATGGCTAGTACTACGGATAAAAAAAAGCAACCCTTATTTTTCAATCGTGAGCTTTCTTGGATAGAATTTAACGGTCGCGTTTTAAATCAAGCCCAAAACAAACAGATTCCCTTGTTTGAAAGAATAAAATTTTTGTCAATTGTATCATCAAATTTTGATGAGTTCTTTATGGTTCGGGTTGCAGGCTTAAAAAGACAGGAACGCATGAACCCAAGTTGGAAAGATGTCTCTGGTCTTAGCGCAAAAAATCAACTTACCGCTATTTCAAAAAGAGCTCATGAGCTTTTCGATACCCAACATAAACTCTTTAGCAATGAAATTATATCTGAATTAAAAACCGAAGGTATTAAATATGTGCATCCGAGTAAATTTTCCGCAGAAGAAAAATTGTTTACAGAAAATCTTTTCCATGAACAAATTTTTCCTTTGTTAACGCCGTTACGTGCAGAAGGTGAAAATGAACTTCCACCTATTGCAAATTTGAAAATACACGTAGCCTTTTTGTTAAAAGCAATAATCGAAGGTTCTAATTTTTATGAAACAGCTGCTCATGAAACAAAAAACGATCCACTTGCATTTGTTCAAGTTCCATCAATGCTTGATAGAATCATTTGGCTCCCTACACAATCTAACGAAAAGCCTTTTACCCTTTTAGATGATATAATAATTTTATATGGTACATTTCTTTTTCCAGGATACTCCGTAGAACAAACGCTTGTTTTTAAGGCTGTTTGTGATGCTGCCTTTTCTGTTGATGAAGAAAATGATGAAAATTTTATTAAAGCAATGGAAGAAGTTCTCCTTGCAAGAAAAAAAGCCATTCCAATTCGTTTAACGTGTACTTCAACAAGCAATGATATAGCAAAAATTTTAATTGAAAAAACACGTTTAAGCCCAAAAGATGTATATAGTACTGAAACGCCTTTTATAGATTTGAAGAGTTTTAATGCTCTCGATTCTTTAGAAGGTTTTTCTCATTTGCGCTACCCAACATGGAAAGCGCAATATCCTGTTTCTTTTGAACAAAAAGTTCCACTTTGGGATACATTAAAACAAAAAGATGTATTATTACATGTTCCCTATGAATCCTACGAACCAGTGTTGCAATTTGTAAACGATGCAGCGGAAGACCCAGACGTCCTTGCAATAAAAATGACATTATACAGAACTAGTGGAAATTCACCTCTCATTAAAAGCCTTATAAAAGCGACGCGGAACGGCAAACAAGTAACCGTTTTTGTTGAGCTAAAAGCCCGCTTTGACGAAGAGAGAAATATTACTTGGGCGCATCAACTACAACAAGAAGGTGCAATCGTTGTGTATGGTATAGCGCACTTGAAAGTTCATGCAAAGATTCTTTTAGTTGTTCGCAGAGAAAATTCAGGTATCGTTCGATATGTGCACATGGGAACAGGAAATTATAATGAAAAAACAGCGCGCCTCTATGTTGATATGTCTCTTTTTACAACAAACAGCGATATAGCAAACGATGTTAGTTTGCTATTTAATATGATTTCTGGATACTCTGCTGTTCAAAGCATGGACAAGCTTTTTATGGCTCCCGTGCATTTAAAATCTCAATTATTAGCCATGATAGACAGGGAAATTCAAAACTCAACAAAAGAAAACCCAGGTTTTATAATGGCAAAAATGAATAGCCTTTCACATCCTGAAATAATAAAGGCTCTTTATAAAGCTAGCTGCAGCCACGTGAAAATTTTATTAAATATTCGAGGAATATGCATGCTTATTCCTGGTCTAAAAGGTCAAAGTGAAAACATTAGCGTTGTAAGTATTATAGACAGATATTTAGAGCATACCAGAATTTTTTATTTTCAAAATGGCGGTTCTGAGGAAATATACTTATCAAGCGCTGATTTGATGCCTCGAAATCTTGAAAGGCGTGTAGAAGTTATGTTTCCTGTTTTTCAACAGGATATTTTTTCCGTTATTAAAGATACTTTACATGTATATTTTTCAGACAATCAAAATGCGCAGAATTTAAATACAGACGGAACATGGTCTAAGATAAGCCAAAAAAACGCACAAAATATAAGAAGTCAAGAATACTTTTATTCTGTTTACAAAAACAACGCCATAGAAGAAAGCAAGAAATCAAAAAAAGAATTTGTTGTACGAAGAAAATTTAAAAAACGCTAGGCCTTCTGTTTTTTATTTTAAGTATATCATCAATAACATCACGTCAGAATTTCTAATGCCTGAAATTCTGCTTGCTTGTCCCAACGTTTGAGGCCGTATTTTTTCAAGTTTTTGCTTTGATTCGTTTGAAAGGCTTGGAATAGCAAAATAATCAAAATCTTCTGGAATTTTTGCATTTTCCATTTTTCGCATTTTTTCTATACGCCTATCTTGCTTTTCAACATAATGCTTATACTTAAAGTCTATAGCTGCAGCTTCTAAGATATCATGAGGGTATTTTTCTGCAAGCGCAGTAGTAAAAAGGATATCTTCATTTGCTAAGTCCCTATTTTTTTCAAAACAAGTTTCTATTTCTTTTTTTAATGCAAGTTTATTAGCGAGTTTTTCCATTTGTGCAGGCGTTTTTAACCCAACAGAAAAAGCCTTTGGAAAAAGGCGTTCATCAGCACTATCATGGCGAAGTTTTAAGCGGTACTCAGCACGTGCAGTAAACATTCTATATGGCTCTTTTGTACCAAGGGTTACCAAATCATCAATAAGAACACCTATATAGGCTTCATCCCTGCCCAAGATCAAGGGTTCATAAGAAGGAATAGCATGAAGCCGATCTTTATGTCCTGCAAAAGGGGTCTCAATTCCATCCTCGTTTGTGCTTTTTGTATGACCCCCACAAAGACTCTCGTGTGCTTTTGCATAAAGACTTGCATTTATTCCTGCCATTAGCCCTTGCCCTGCAGCTTCTTCATATCCTGATGTTCCGTTTATTTGACCTGCCGTAAAAAGGCCTGCTATTTTTTTTGTCTCTAAGCTTGCAAAAAGCTGGGTTGGATCAATATAATCATATTCAACTGCGTACCCAGGACGAGATATAATAGCTTTTTCAAAAGGTTCCATTGTTCTCAAAAAAGCATCTTGTACATCTTCAGGTAGAGAGGAAGAAAAACCATTTAAATACATTTCTTCTGTCATTAAGCTTTCAGGCTCCAAAAATAATTGGTGCCGTTCTCTCTCTGCAAATCGTACAACCTTATCTTCAATAGAGGGACAATATCTTGGTCCTGTTCCACTAATTTTTCCTGAAAAAAGAGGAGATAAGGCTATGTTATCCTGTATTACTTTATGCGTCTTTTCATTTGTATAGGCGAGGTAACAAGGGACCATTGGTCTATCAACTTTTTCAGTATCAAAGGAAAAGGGGATTATTTTTGTGTCACCTTCTTGTATTTCCATTTTTGAAAAATCTATGCTTGAGCGTAAAATTCTCGGAGGGGTTCCTGTTTTTAAACGACCCATTGTAAAACCATGGTGTATTAAAGATTCTGTTAAACCAAAGGCTGCTTGTTCTCCAAGCCTCCCACATTGTTCATCATATTGCCCAATAAAAATTTTTCCTCCTAAAAAAGTTCCCGTTGTTAGTATCGCAGCCCTAATGGGTATTTTACGACCTCTTTGTGTAATAAGGGCTGTTATCTTTTGTTCGCGCGTACCATCTTCAACTTGAACAGTTTCAATATCCACAATAGTATCTTGTAGCATATAAATATTTTCTTGTGCTTCTAGGGTTTTACGAGCTATGTCTGCATACAGTATTTTATCTGCTTGGCTTCTCGGAGCCTGAACGGCAGGACCTTTACTTTTATTTAGCAAACGGAATTGCAACATTGACTGGTCGATGAGTTTTCCCATTTCCCCACCAAGGGCATCAATTTCGCGTACAATATTTCCTTTTGCTATACCTCCTATTGAAGGGTTGCAAGAAAGTCTACAAATAGAATCGATTGACTGTGTAATCACTATTGTTTTATTTCCCGTACGGGCGCATGCAAGAGCGGCTTCAAGACCAGCATGACCAGCTCCGACAACAGCAACATCGAATGAATCATAATAGCCCTTATAGGTTGTGTTTATTTTTTCCATTGCTAATCCCAAACAAAGTGATACGGCGTTTCTTGGTAAACATAGTTAATCCAATTATAGTAAAAAAGATTTGCATAACTGCGCCAAGTAGACAAAGGCTCTTTACTTGGATCGTTATCTGTAAAATAATTTACAGGAACGTCAATACTCAGTCCTTTTTCAATATCTCTTTTATATTCTCCTGCTAAAGTATCTACGTCATATTCAAAGTGTCCTGTAACAAAAATCTTTCTTGAATCCTTTGATTTTACCAATAAAACTCCTGCCTCATCAGATTCTGCCAAAATACATAAATCACTATTTTTTTCTATATCTTTTCGTGTAACTTCTGTATGCCGAGACTGTGGAGCTAAAAAAACATCGTCAAAACCTCTTAATAAAGGCTCGTTTTCAACACATTTATTATGCTTAAATATGCCAAACATTTTCTTATCAAGATTGTACTTTTGAATCCCATAATTATGATACAATCCAGCTTGTGCACCCCAACATATATAAAGTGTTGAAAACACATTTTTTTTTGCATAATTCATTATCGTTTGTAATTCATCCCAGTAATCCACTTGTTCAAACGGTATTTGTTCTACAGGTGCACCTGTAATTATCATCCCATCAAATTTTTGAGATACTATTTCTTTTGAAGTAATGTAGAATTTTTGCAGATGCTCTTCACCTGTGTTTTTTGCTGAGTGTGTTTCCATGTGAACAAGAGAAATTTCAATTTGTAAAGGTGTGTTTCCCAGCAAGCGCAAAAGCTGTGTTTCTGTCGCTATCTTGGTCGGCATAAGATTCACAATTGCAATCTTTAATGGCCGTATATCCTGGTGAGAAGCTCTTTCATTTGTCATTACAAAGATGTTTTCCGACTCTAGAATTTCCCTAGCCGGTAAATCTGATTGAATTTTTATTGGCATAACTATAAAACTATAGCACATTTTTGTATTTTTTGCTATACTCCTTGTATGAAAATGCAACAAACTAAACAAGCTATAAAAAAATTAAAAGCACTTGTTGCCTCTCCTTCTTCTGATATCGATAAATTTAGAGACGACATAGAGGAAATATTTGCTTCTCCTCTTTTACCTAACAAGGTAGAAATAGATCATGCTGTTATTAATGATATTGAGTGCGATATTTTAGTTCCTGAAGTTAGCTCTACTTCTCAAGTAATATTGTATGTGCACGGAGGTTCTTTTATCGGTGGCTCGCCTGCTTCTTGGCGAGGCTTTTGCGCATCCCTTGCACATGCTTCTTGCACAAAGTTAATTCTTCCGAAATACCGCTTAGCTCCACAGCATCCATATCCTGCTGGTTTAGATGATATAAAGGCTGTTATAAAAAAACTGTATTCTGAATCAAAAAAAATCATTTTAGTTGCAGATGGCGCAGGTGCAAGCATAGCCCTTGGTGTTCTTTTAAAGATAAAAGGAGCCTTTAGAAAAAAAATAAGCAGTGTCATTCTTTTTTCTCCTTGGTTAAACGTCTCTGATGAATTAGAAAATCCAACTGCTATGAAACCGCCAAAAGATAAGGTCGTAACTTCTCAAGCACTCAAATGGAGTGCTGAAATGTATACCTACTCCGAAAACCTCAAAAGTCCCTTTGTGTCTCCCGTTTTTGCAGAACAATCAATGCTGGAGCATTTTCCTCCCCTATATATACAAGTAGCAGCAGGAGAACTTATTGAAGCAGATGTTGTTTACTTTCAAGGGCGTCTTAGGAAATTTGGTATTCCTTGTGAAGTTGATAAGTGGAAAGGAATGGTTCACATGTTTCAACGCGCAGATGAGTTTTTTGAAGAAGCTCACTTAGCAGTAGAAAAAGCAGGGAATTATATACGCGAAAAAGAGGAAATACAATAAATGGAATTAGTTTGCCCCGCTGGTAACTTCGAAAAACTCCGTTATGCGTATGAATACGGCGCAGATGCTGCATACATCGGTTTAAAGAATTTTTCTCTTCGCGTAAAAGCAGATAATTTTCATGATGAAGAATACCTTGCTATTAGAAAGTTAAAAAACAAGTATAAAAATAAACGCCTTTTTTGCGCAATGAATATTACGTTTCACAACAAAGATTTAGATGCTTTTCTCGGAGAAATAGACTATTTTAAGCAATATCCCTTTGATGCGTTTATTGTTCAAGACATTGGAATGGTAAATCTTCTTCAAAAGCACTTTCCTAACACAAAACTTCACCTAAGCACTCAAGCAAATTGTATAAACAGAGAAGCTGTAAAAATGTATAAATCGCTCGGCTTTGATAGAATTGTAGTAGGAAGAGAAGCTTCTTTGGCTGAAATTTCAGAGATAAAGCTAGCGGTTCCCGACATGGAAATAGAAGCCTTTGGACATGGCGCAATGTGCATCGCCTATTCTGGAAGGTGCTTGATGAGCGCTTATATGAACGGTCGCAGTGCAAATGCTGGCGCATGTTCTCACTCATGCCGCTGGGATTTCGATATTAAAACGGCAAAAGAAATAGCCCAAAGCGGTGAATTAGTTTTGGAAGAAAAAAAACGCCCTGGTGAATACTTTCCAGTATTTGAAGGTGAAAATTTTACAGCTGTCCTTTCTTCAAAAGACCTTTGCATGATTGATTATCTAACCGAATTTAAAAAGGCTGGCGTTGATTCATTAAAAGTGGAAGGCAGAATGAAAAGCCTTTACTATGTTGCCCTTACTGCTCGTGCTTACCGAAAAGGAATAGATGCCAAAGAAGGTCTCATTTCAGAAGATGACGCTAAACCTTATATTTCAGAACTTTTTAATTTACAACACAGAGCCTTTGGAACTGGTTTTTATTTTGGACCAGACGATGCAAATGAAACAACAACAGGTGAATCTACAGGTGAATATGAAATGGCAGGCACCATTGAAAAACCTTTGTTAGCACACGAAACGCAACACATCCTTGCCGAAGGAATAAAAACGGTGAAAGACTTTGAAAAAACCTTAGAGTCCTTACACCCTGATGCAAAAAAAGCAAAATTAAAAGATTACGAGGATCATCCTGAAAAAATTCCCCATGCACCAAACGAAAAAGAAGGTTGGTTCTTTTATCCGTTTAATGCGCTGAATAAAATTGAAGAAGGAGTTCCTTTTGAGTTTATTGGACCTGACAAGGTAAGCCTTCCTATGTGTAAAGAAAACTACTACTTTATTAATCCAGAAGATGGAACTATCATGCAGTGGGTAAGCTATGGTCATAACTGCCTTTTATATACTAGCGAAATTTTACATGATAATTGGATTATGAGAATGAAAACAAATAAGGTGCGAACAGGTACCCGATAAAGGAAAAAAAATGAATACTGCAATTTTATGGGATATTGAAAATGTAACCCCACCAGTAGGAATGAACTACGTACAAACAGTTATGGATTCTATTTCAGAAGAAGGAAATGTTTCTTACGCCATGGCTTTTGGAAACTGGAACGAAAAGAACATTACTGAAATAGCAAAAGAACTATCTATAAATAGTTTTGAACTTTTACATATCCCCTCTCAGGGAAAAGGAAAAGATAGTTCTGACATGGCAATGGTTGCACGTGGAATTGAGCTAATTTTCCAATATCCTAATATAGAAAAATTCGTACTTATAACAGGGGATGCTCATTTTAAGCCTCTTTTACAAAGTTTTAGAAAGTACGGCAAAAAAACTCTCGTTATTTGTGATGTTACCAGAAATGCTTCTGAAGACTTATTGCGAATTGCGGATGACTTTAAAGACTATAGAGACATAATAGATGCTACAGATTCTGCTGATGAAGATGAAGAGTTTATTGCTAGCGGGAAAACCCTTTCAAAAGAGCAATCTTTTGAGCTCTTAGAAGAAGCTGTTGTGGCAATGGTAAAAGAAGGAAGAGAACCCTTTTTAGGTGCGGTAAAAATAAGGATGAAACTTCTTAATTCTCTTTTTGATGAAAAAAAACTTGGATATAGAACATGGAAAGCCTTTATTAATGCAGCTATAAACGAAACAGCGATTGAGTACTCAAAAGAAGAACACAACAAACTGCAGCTAAAAAATCAAGCTCAAAAAGCACTTCCTAAAGAGTTTACAGAGCTATTATCAATTTTGAAAAGTGATGAATGGAAGTCCTTTGCGGATTCTGCAAAAAACATCGATTATAAAAAATATGGCTATGCTCGCTTTAAGAAGCTTGCTCACGATGCAGAAAAAAGAGGGCTTATCCAATTAAAAAACAAAGGCCTCACCTGGTATCTAAAAAAAATATAAGGATTAATAATGGAAAACTTCACCTGGTCCTCTATTAAAGGAGCCATCTTTGACCTTGATGGAACACTTTTAGACTCAATGCAACAATGGCAGAATATGGGTAGTACCTATATTACATTAAAAAACCTCGTGCCAGAGGAAAAACTTAATGAAAAACTATACCCTCTTACAATAATTCAAACAGCCGAATATTTAAGAGAAACCTATGGCCTGAACCTTACAAAAGAAGAAATCGTAAAAGAATGTAATGCTGTAATGGAACATGAATACAATACAAGCATTCTCCTGAAGCCTTTTGTAAAAGACTTTTTATGCCTTTTAAAAGAAAAAAATATTCCAATGTATGTTGCAACAGCAACAGATAGACATTTGGTAGAAATTGCTTTAGAAGGACATGGCATTGCAGAATATTTTAAAGGTATTGTTACGTCAACAGAGGCGGGTAGTGCGAAAGCCGAATCTCCTGCCATTTTTGATTTGGCATTGCAAGCTCTTGGAACAACAGTTGAAAAAACCGTTATTTTTGAAGATTCTTACTTTGCAATGAAAACGGCAAAAGAAGCAGGCTATCCAGTTGCTGCCCTTTACGATTTAGCAGCAAAAAGAGATTTAGAAGAGATAAAAAATATAGCTACTTGGTATTCTGAAACCTTTGAGGAATATGTAAAGGCTTTATCTTAAAACAGTCCCGAGATGTTTCCTTCATCGTCTACGTCAATAGAGCAAGCCGCAGGCACCTTTGGAAGCCCAGGCATGGTCATAATGTCGCCTGCAAAAACTACCACAAAGCCTGCTCCCGAATATAATTGCACATCACGAACAGGAAACACATAGTCCTTTGGGGCACCAAGAAGAGCCTTATCGTGGCTTATTGAGTTTTGCGTTTTTGCTACACAAACGGGCAAGTTTCCATACCCAGCGTCGGTGTATTCTTTTAGTTTTCGTAAAGCTAAAGATGAAAAGTCTACGCTCTTTGCCCTGTATATTGTTGTTGCAAGTTTTTCAATCTTAGCTGTAAAAGGCTCTGAGAGCTCATATAAGGGCTTAAAATGGCTCTTTTTTGCCTCAATTGTGTCTACAACTGTCTTTGCTAATAAAGAGGTTCCTTCGCCACCTTTTTCCCAGCCTTCACTTAATACGCATTCAATACCTTGGTTTTTGCAAAGTTCTGTAACAGCGTTAACTTCTGCCTCTGAGTCTAATATAAATTTATTTAAAGCAACAATTGCAGGAACTCCAAACTTAGAAATGTTTTCGATATGAGTTTGCAGGTTTTCAAAACCTTTTTTTACCGCTTCAACATTTTCTTTTGATAAGTCTTCTTTTTCTACACCGCCATGCATTTTAAGGGCTCTAATTGTTGCCACGATTACAATTGCGCTTGGTTCAATTCCTGCACTTCGGCATTTTATATCCATAAATTTTTCAGCACCCAAATCAGCAGCAAAACCCGCTTCAGTTACAACATAATCTCCTAGTGCAAGAGCACTAAGAGTAGCATTAACACTATTACAACCATGTGCAATGTTAGCAAAAGGGCCACCGTGCACAAAGGCAGGCGTTTTTTCTAATGTTTGTACTAAATTGGGTTTTATAACATCTTTTAAAAGAGCCACTATAGCTCCCGCAACACCAAGGTCTTTAAGACTTACAAATTCTTTTGAATAATTTTTTGCAATAACAATAGCGTTTATACGCTCTTTTAATTCTTTTATTGTTTTTGAAAGGCATACAATTGCCATAATCTCACTTGCCACAGCAATTGAAAAATGATCTTCCCTTGTTACCCCGTCTGCTCTTTCTCCTAGTCCCACAATCACATTTCGCAGAACTCTATCATTTAAATCAACACAACGCTTCCATGTAATTGTTTTTGAGTCTATATCGAGTTCATTTCCTTGTTGTACGTGATTATCAATTAAAGCGGCTATAAGATTATTTGCAATAGAAATGGCGTGTATATCGCCTGTAAAATGAAGATTTATGTCTTCCATCGGAACTATTTGAGAATATCCCCCACCACATGCACCGCCTTTTACTCCAAAACAGGGCCCTAAGGAAGGTTCTCTAAGTGCTATAACAGATTTTTTTCCTATTTTTCGAAGACCATCGCCGAGACCAACGGTAACAGTAGATTTTCCTTCTCCTGCAGGAGTTGGTGTTATTGCTGTAACAAGAATAAGTTTTCCTCTTTTTTCTAAAGGAGTACTTTGCAATTCGTGTAATTTTTTAATTGATATTTTTGCCTTATATTTTCCGTAAGACTCAATATCATCCTCAGAAAGAGATAATTCTTTTGCAATGACTGCAATCGACTTCATTTCATTTTCTTGTGCTATTTCAATGTCCGTCAATACTTTCATGTTGCTTTTCCTCAAAAACATAGTCAATTATTGCTTTTGCAACATTTTCACCATCCATTGCAGAAGAAACAATTCCGCCTGAGTAGCCAGCGCCTTCGCCTGCTGGATAAACTCCCTTTAAGACGGGGTTTTCACAAGTGACAGAGTGCCGAAGAATGCGAACAGGGGTAGAGGTTCGTGTTTCTGGTGCAATAAGAACAGCCTCTTCGCAAACAAAGCCTTTTATTTTTTTATCAAATTCATGAAAGGCTTCTTGTAAGCGCAAAGAAATATGTTCTGGCAGCCATAAATCTAAACGCGAAGAAACGAGTCCTGCAGCATATGAAGATTTAGGTAATGTTTTTGAAAGTCTTCCTTCTAAAAAGTCTACTAATCTCTGAGCTGGGGCAGATTGAGGATTTTTTCCTTTCCCTTTTTTTGCTTGACTAAAAGATTCTTCTTCTATGTTATTTCTAAAATTTAGCCCTGCAAGAACATCATTTCCAAACTCAGAAGGTATATCTTCTGGTCTTGTTTCCACAACAATAGCAGAATTAGACCAAACAGAATTTCTCCCCGATGCAGACATTCCATTAACAACAAGATGCGTTGAAGCACTTGCAGAAGGGACTACAAATCCACCTGGACACATACAAAAAGAATAGACACCTCGTCCTGCTATTTGTGCCGTAAGTTTGTATTCTGCTGAAGGAAGATTTGCATCGTTATCTGATTGACCGTATTGTATACGATCGATTAATTCTCTTGGGTGCTCTAAACGCACACCTATTGCAAATGTTTTTGCTTCCATTGCTTGCTGTAAAATATACATTCGGTTATCACTTGTAACGCTTGCATGTGCAAGAGCAGACTTTGCAACTAGCTTATAAATATCATCTGCAGAATGCCCTGTTGCTAATAAAATACAACTAGCCTCGAGTCTTTCTGTTTTTCGTGTTTCTGTGTGTTCTGTATGAATCGCTGTAATATGATGTTCATTATCAAACTCAAAATCTATACACTTCGTATTAAAGTGAATTTCTCCACCAAAAGATTTTATCGTTGCCGTTACAGCACTAATTACCTCAGGAAGTTTCTCTGTTCCAATATGTGGATGAGCGTCTGAAAGAATAGATTTATCTGCTCCATGATAGTGCAAAATCGAAAGAATGTGTGAAATATCACCCCTTTTATTTGAGCGTGAATATAACTTTCCATCCGAAAAAGTTCCTGCCCCACCTTCACCAAAACAATAATTTGAATCTTCTGAAACAACTCCTGTTCGGCTAATTTCTGCAATATCTCTTTTACGCTGTGAAGTTTCATTTCCCCTTTCAATAATGATAGGTTGTATTCCTTTTTCTAAAAGAGAAAGCGCCGCAAAAAGACCTGCAGGTCCAGCACCGATGATAACCACTTTTTTTGAACCATCAACTGTTTTCCATTCTGGAACAAAGTTATCCGAAGGCGTTTCTCCAACATAAACAGCATAACGTATGTGAATTTTTACATCTTTTCTTCTTGCATCAATTGACTTCTTTTTACATACGATAGCAGAAACCTCTGAGCTTCCTACATACGTTCCACTATCACTAAGCATGCGCAATATTCTTTTTTTAACTAACTCTTTATCTTCTTCTTGACCAGGAAATAGAGTTAACATAACCTCATAAATCATACAAAAGATTATATACTAAAAACCACAGAAATACAACAAAATTAGGAGAATTTATTTACTTTTTAAAATGAGAAAAGAAAAATTTCTTTTTTGTGTTTATGTACGTAACGAAGCCTTTGTATCAACAATACGTCGCATATCAATGATGTTTGCTACAATCATGTATGTATCGTATACTTCAAGCTTTCTTTTTTCAACAAACTTATTAACTTCATCTCGAGCAACATCAAACGGAAGACCTGCCCAATGTGAAAGGTCTTGTATTGTTAAATTAAATTGTCGAGACCTATCTCCTCCAGCAGGATTCCTATTCATTTCATCAAACATCAAAAAGACATCTGCAATCCTAGCTTGAAGGTCTTCAATAACAAGAATTTTAAATCTTCTTTTTTGATCATATATACGCTTGCAAAATAGTTTTAACAAAATAAGAGCTATTTGTGGGTTTCCCATAATAAGAACCTCAAAGTTCTCTTTATTAAACTCTAAAACTTCAACCCTGTTCAGAGCAACGGCTGTTGCAGATCGTGGAGTATTCTCTAATATCGCCATTTCGCCAAAAAACTCTGATGGTTTTAATATATCTATATTCTTTTTTGAGCCTTTAACACATTTTACCAATTGTACTTGCCCAGATTGAATAAGATAGAAACTATCCCCTGGTTCATATTCAGAAATAATTACCGCTTCTGGTTCAAATGTTTTTGCAAAGCGAGAGAAAGTAGGAAGAGAAAATTGTTTTAGGGCAGAAGAACTGCCTGTTAAATCATCCTCTGAATCGCCTATGTGCGCAGCTTTTTTTGACCTTCCACCTTGCAATTCTAATCGCCTTTTTGCCGAAGCATATATTTTTGCAACTTCTTCTTTTTTAGATGTATTTGGAAAACGTGAAAGAAGTTTTGTGCACACATCACAACAAGCTTTATATTGCTCATCATCAAAAAAACTTTGCGCAACAGACATCATCCCACTTACTTGATCAATATCAAGTTCACTTTTTAATATTGACTCCGTTTTTTTATGTATAGCTCTAAGCTGATTTGAAAAAACTTTAAGCATTTTCATAATAACTTGCCTATTTCCACTAAACATTTTTTCAAATTCTTGTACTGTCAATGCTATAGCGCTTGCTTCAGAGACAACTGTAGCTGTTTCTTCACGAGGAAAGTGCCCTAAAGAGGATTTTACACCGAAAAATTCTCCTTCACGAATATGCTCTGTTGAAGGGATATTTGTTTCAATATCTGTACTTGTCAATAGGACCATTCCTTTTTGAAGAATGAAAATTCTTTCATCCATATCTCCTGCGAAATAAATGATAGACCCTTTTGTGTACTGCATTGCCTTTGGCATTTTTTACCTCTACGAATATTATATCACATTATTTAACTTTTTTCATTATATCATAAAAACAAAATTTATGATATAGTTTTTTTATGATCGATTTACATACACATTCTAGCGCTTCCGATGGCTCTTTGTCTCCAAGCGAGCTTATTGCCTTTGGAGCATCAAAAGGACTAAGCACCATTGCACTTACCGACCATGATACTGTCGCTGGTCTAGCAGAAGCACAAGCTTCCGCTAAAAATCACGACATAAACTTTATTCCTGGTGTTGAATTAAATATTCAATGGCCAACAGGAGAGTTTCATCTACTCGGACTCGGTGTAAATTTACCGAGTCCATCTCTATTAGACATTATCGCATTTTTACGCAAAGCCCGCAATACACGAAATGACGAAATTGTAAAAAAAATGCAATCTTATGGCATAAAAACCTCTGTTGATGAGATAAAAAGTCTCTTTTCAACTGAATCTTTAGGGCGTCCTCATATAGCTGATTTTTTAGTATTAAAGAAAATTGTAAAAACAAGACAACAAGCTTTCGATAAATTCCTCGGTCGTAATCTTCCGTTTTATGTTGAAAGGTGCGGTGCGAATTTGGATGAAGCTATTATAGCAATTAAAGAAAGCGGTGGAACTCCTGTTATAGCACACCCTTTATCTTTATATCTTTCTTGGGGAAAAATAGAAGGTGTTTTGCAAGATATTTTTGACAGAGGCGTTGAAGGTCTTGAAGCATGGCATCCAGGCGTGCGCGTTGTTGAAGCAAAGCGCTTGGAAGAAATGGGTAAGAAAATAGGTTTTTTTATAACCGCAGGTAGTGATTTTCATGGCGAACATGTACGCAGTGATAGAAAAATAGGAAAAACAAGTGGTTCTCTTACAATTGAAGATAGATTTTGGCTAGAAGAATTAAAACCTAGGTTAAATTTAATGTAAATAAAATTTATATAATATTTTTATTATTTTTAGCAAAAAATCAATTTTTTTTTCAAAAAAAAACTAATAATATTATATAGGTTTTTTATTTGGAGAAAAAAATGAAAGTAGTTAGTTTTTCACCCTTTGGATACGAAGGAGCTTTGGTTTCTATTGAAGTGGATCTACGAAAGGGTATCCCTCTTGTAGAGATTGTAGGCCTTGCAGATAATGCTGTAAAAGAAGCTCGTGAGAGAATGAGAGCCGCGATACGAAATTCGGGTTTTGAATTTCCAATGGAAAGAGTTTTAATTAGCCTTTCCCCCGCAGATGTAAAAAAAGAAGGCGCCGGATTTGACCTTGCAATTGCTGTTGCTGTTTTAAAAGAAAAGTTAAAAATTGAGAGTGGGGTAGAGCTTGATTCAATCCCTTTTCATGAAAATATCAACATCCTTATTATGGGAGAACTTGAACTGTCGGGAAGAGTACGGCCTGTAAGAGGTGTGCACGCAGCCTTGTCAACATCTGCTGAAAATGGCATTCAGTTCTGCATTATTCCCGAAGAAAATGCGCAAGAAGCAGCAGGTCTAAAAAATATTCGAATTTTTACTGTAAAAACATTGCAAGATGCATATAAATTGCTTTTAAAATTGCAATCCAAAAACTTCTATGAAAAAATTCTCGCTAAAGAAAATGTTTCTCAATTTGAAGATAAATCGATAGAAGATGTTGCGTTTAGCGCACTTGACGAGGCCTTTAATTACAGTGCTTTAATTGGTCAACCTCTTTTTCTAAGGGCACTTCAAGTAGCGGCTGCAGGGTTACATAATTTAATTGTTTACGGACCTCCAGGTTGCGGTAAAACACTTGCTTTGCAGCATTTTCAATCACTCCTTCCGCTTTTGACTGTACAACAAGCCCTTCCTGTTACTAGAATCTATAGTTTGGCAGGACGCTTACAGCCTGGAGAAAGTTTAATATTGCAGCCCCCGTTTAGAATGCCTCATCAAAGTTCTAGCCTTGAAGGTATGATAGGGGGAGGGCCTTATTGCAGACCAGGTGAGATATCTTTAGCTCATAATGGAATATTATTCTTAGATGAAGCTTCAGAGTTTAAAAGTTCTGTTTTACAAACTCTTAGGGTTCCGTTAGAAGATGGAAAAGTAACCTTGAGTAGAGCAGGAAGAAGCACGGAATTTCCAGCACGCTTTCAGCTTATAGTAGCATCAAATCCTTGTCCATGCGGAAATTTTGGTTCTAGCGATAAAATTTGCCTGTGCAGCGCACGAGCGGTTGAACAATATTGGAGACGTTTTTCTGCTCCTCTTCTTGATAGAATAGATATTCGCATTTCTTTAGAAAGAGCGAATTTGGATGGAAATCATGAAATTGAAAAGTCAGTTCCCTCAAGCACTGAAGAACTCCGCAAAGATATCAAAATTGCTACCCAAATACAAAGAAGAAGACAGGGAAAGGCTAATAGTTATTTAAATGTAACAGAAATAAAACAATTTTGTTCTTTAGATGACAAAACAGAAACATACCTAACATCAGAATCTCTCAGGTACGGATTTTCTGCAAGAGGCCTACATTCTTGCATTAAAATTGCAAGAACTATTTCTGATATGCAAAAAAGTCCTTCTATTCAACTTTCTCATATGCAAGAGGCTGTTTTACTACACAAAAATGAGGGGGCTATGTTTTAGAAATATCAATAAAATTAGCTCCTAGTGTATTCATTGTGTTAAAAAATCCTGGGAAAGATACTTCATAACACTCAAAATCATTTATTATTAGCTCTTCTCCTTCAAAAAGCCCAAGAGCTAAGCAAGAAAGAGACATGGCAACCCTGTGGTCATGAAAGCTTTCAACTTCGCCTCCATGCAATAAAAAGGCCTCATTTCTCGTACCATCCTCATTAATGGGAGAATGACCCCTAATAATTAAAAAATCTTCGCCTTCTTCAATATCTGCACCCAACTTAGTCAGCTCACTGGTCATTACCGATAGTCTGTCTGTTTCTTTTTTTCTACATACACTAATATCTTCTAAGATAATTGTCCCCTCTATAAAGCACGCTATTGCTGCCAGAGCACACACGGCATCTGGGTAACCTGAACAATTTACACGAAGAGTTTTATTTTCTGACGTAACAGCAAGTCTTCCCTTTACCCAGCCCTTTTCTTCATTTTGAATTGTTGAAAAAGGCCCTCCATTCACTGTTAATGTTTTATCGTCAAGATTAAGCTGAATGTCTGAGCCTACGGAAGTAAGAACGCCTATAATTGCATCATCTCCCTGTGTTCCGGAGGTATCTACTTTTTCAATAACAATACTACTACCTGAAATAAGTGCTGCTATCAAAGGAAACGCTACTGCCTCCCAATCTGACGGAACAGGAACGTTGAATCCTTTTATTTTATGTGGTCCACTGAGAGAAATATGTTTATAGTCAGAACTTATTGTAACAGGAACGCCTGCTCCTTCTAACCAATGTTTTGTCATTTTTAAGTATGGTGTTTCTTTTGGGTCAGAAAGAAGAATAGTAGTTTTTCCTTCTAATCTTGTTGCTGCCATCATCATGCCACTGATATATTGAGAAAGCCTTCCGTCTGTTTTTATAGTACTAGCCTTTATTGGCCCTTCAAATAATATAGGAGGGGAGTCTACACCTGGGCGGCTGATATGAACTTTTGCTCCCGCTTGCTCTAATAGGTCTGCTAAATGTCTTACAGGACGAGTTCGTATAGATTTATCTCCTGTAAAAATGCTCCACCCTTCAAAAGTAGCGGCGATGGGACATAGAAAATACAACACAGAACCCGAGTTTCCAACATCCACAACATCAGAAGGCAAATGTGCTCCTTCTCCTGCTCCTACAACTTTCCATACTGCTGGATTTGAAAAATCTGCCTTTGCTCCGATTTTTTCAATAGCCTTTGCACAGGAGACACAATCTTCTCCTGTCAAAGGATTTTCTATTTCTGAGTTTCCCTCTGCTATTGCTGCTAAAAGCAGCGCTCTTATTGTATGACTTTTTGAACCTGGTACCTGCGTTTTTCCGCTTAAAGTTGCCCTTTTTGCTTTTATCTTCATACCGTAATAATATCATAGAATAAAAAACCATGCAGCAGGTTTTTGCTAAAATATGTAAAATTTTCTAAAAAAGTGGCTGGCGAAAACGTTTTACGTTTCGTGCTTGTCCAATTAATAAGGTGATTGTTTTGTTATCTTCTTGTACGAGCATAACACTTGCATCACCCTCTTTTTTTTCAATTTTTAAAGGTCTTCCAGTATAAATACTCGCAGCAGTGGTAATTTCCAGCATATTCGAAGCAGCAATAGCTTGATCTATTACTTGTATTTTTCCCATAAAATCTATACCACTTGCTTCTGTTTTTTCACTTCGTACTGTTTCTCCAATAAGTTGTTTTTCGCTTACAATCAATTTTCGATCTATTCTTTCCTGCAAACCTTCTTTTTGCTCTTTGGGCAAGTGTAACTTTTCAAGCTCTTCTTTCATTTTTATTAAATGATCTAGAGTTAATGCTTCTCTGTTATCAATAGTATGTGAGTATTCTAATTCCAGCTCAGTTTTATGGTATACACTTACAAACGGTAATGTGTCATTTTCATTATAATTATGTTTAGGAGATCCTATAAAGTCTAATGAGCTTTTTTCTACAGCCTCCATCATTTCTTCTTTTGTTTCAAAATCAAAAATGTAAATACCTGGTGCTAATGTTTTTTTTATTCTTTGTGCTAAAACGGTGTTGTTTTCGACTTGAACGATTTTTTCTTGTGAAACTTGTAATACATACCCATGATATAACGATGCGGAATTATATGTTTCATACCACTCCTTTATTGAAAAAGCAAGGTTCTGCGTTAAAGCTTTACCAGAGGCTTTTTCTAAAAGGGTCAGTATCTTTTCTTTCCCTTCACCTTTGTCAAAACTTCTCATACAAGACGAACGTGTAATTTCAAACTGGCAAACGGTATCAAAATTAACTATGTTCATAAATTTCACAAGCTGCAGCATCGTTCCTAAAGGAACAGAGGCCAAAAAGGTAACTGAAAAACCTGCATTAATACTAATAAAAGGTTTTTCTTCAATACCAGCGTCTTTGCCTTTTAAATTATTATTTGAACAAAAAATTTCTTTTCCTCTGGTATCTTTTCCTGCGACCTTTAATATATTAAAAAATACCATTTTTTCTATCAGTGCTTTTTCTGAAAAACCTTCCTCTGTGGAATTACTTTGAGCACGTTGCAAAACCTTCGCAAAAAAACCAGAACTTTGGTCCACTTGAAATTCTTTTTTTGTATTCTGAAGAAGAAAGCTCAATCGATACAAAACTTCTTTCGTAAATCCTTCTTTTGGTATGGTATCTAAAAGGTTTTTTGCAAAAGAAACATTCTTTGTCATAGCATCTCGTGAAAAGCGCCTAAAAGACGCTATGCAAATATACATCTTTTGCAAATCAAACGAAAGTTGACTAAAAGATTCCCATTTTTTCTCACAGGGGTACAAGTTGGGGCCATCATAAGAAAACAAGCCTAGATTTACAAAAGCAGTATTCATTGTCTCTAAATATTCCTTAGAGACGCCATAAAAAACTTTTTCTAATGCTACAAGTACCTTTTTTTTAAACGTGCCATTTGCGCGGCAGGCATCTGGATATTCAGAAATAAAAGCATACCATGATGCAAAGAGATCTTCTGTAAGACATGGCGTTTTTTCCCGTTTTTTTATATCATTTTCTTTTATCGCCAAAGGAAGCAACACAGAAAGCGAGAGCAACCCTCGTATTTTTTCTTTCAAAAGAGGATTTATTTCTAAATATTCTTTTTTACTCCTATCATCGAAGTGGCGATATACTAGTAATCGTTCTTCCAAATTAGAAAGGTAATCATATAAATAGAATGTAGAGAATTCTCCACCAAAAAACTCTAGTATTACTTCACTTGAGGGGTTTTCAAGGTAATAAATAGCACTTAAAAAATGAATATCTTTTTCAGATAAAAGTGAGACTATTGCAATTTTATGATCTTCTTTGAATAAAAACGAAACAAGGTCTCCTACAAGCCTTTCTTTGTTATAAGGAGTCTTTATTACACCTATATAGAGTCGAACAATATTTAAAAATTTACTTTCGGGTAATCGAAGAAGAGACTCTTTCCATGGCTCAAAGTTTTCTAAATTAGCTTTGCTCATTGTTTTCCTCAATTTTTTCTTCACATAGCAATGCGTTTTCATACTCTGGTATTTCATCAATGGTGTTAATCATTCTATATGAATAACCTTGTTCTGCTAAAAATTTTTGCCTGTTTGCACCAAAAACATCTTCCTCGGTGTTTCGCGTAATTAATGTTATAAAGCGTGCAACCCTTTTTTTCGGCCTCAGTATCCTTCCTAACCTTTGAGCCTCTTCTTGTCGGCTTCCGAACGTTCCTGAAATTTGTATTGCCATTGATGCATCAGGAAGGTCTATAGCGAAATTTGCGACCTTTGAAACTATAAGAAGCTTTATTTCCCCTTTTCTAAATGACTCATATATAATATCTCTCTGTGCATTAGGCGTTTTCCCTGTAATTATGGGAGCCTTCAATATCTCTGCCAATTCGCAAAGTTGATTTAAGTATTGACCAATAATAAGAATTTTATCATCTGTGAAACGCTGCACAAGAGATATAACCGCTGGTATTTTCGCAGGATTTTCACAAGCAATTCTATGCTTTTGCCTAAGTGAAGCTGTAGCGTAGTCTATCTGTTTTTCTTCTGCCATATCAAGGCGAAGTTCTATACATTCAGATTGTGCTATCCAACCATCCCTTTCAAGCTCTTTCCATGGGACATCATAGCGCTTTGGTCCAACAAGACTAAAAACATGTTTTTCAAAACCATCTTCTCTCACAAGAGTTGCGGTTAAACCTACGCGCCTTATTGCTTGTATTTCTGCAGTGACTCTAAATACTGGGGCAGGTAAAAGATGCACTTCATCGTATATTATCAATCCCCAGTTTCTTTCATTAAAAACATGAAAATGTGGAAAGGGCCCTTCTTTTTCGGGTCGCCATGTTAGAATTTGGTATGTTGCAATTGTTACAGGCTGAATATTCTTTTTTTCTCCTGTATATTCTCCTATTTTTTCTTGTGGAAGATCTGTTTTATCTAAAAGTTCATTTCTCCATTGATGCACTGCTGAAATATTTGTTGTTACAATTAAAGTGCTCATTTGTAATTTCGCCATTAATGCCATTCCAACAATGGTTTTTCCTGCGCCACAAGGCAGTACAATTGTTCCATACCCTGTTCCTGCTCCGCCATCTCCAAGAAAAGCTTTAACCGCCTCTGTTTGATAATTTCGAATAGTTAAAGGCCTGCCCTCTGATGTCTCTTCTTTCAAACTAACAGAAAGTTTTTCCCCGTCTCGCAAAGGCACTTCATCTTTTACTGGCCAAAGAAGCGTTATTAACTCTTGTTTTATAATTCCTCTATTTGTGAGAAGCAGCCGAAATCCAAACTGTCCTTGTCTTAAAGTGTCAACACTTGCAGGTGTCAAATATTTTGAAAGCTTTTTATTTGCACAAATTTCTTTATAAATCAAAATTTCATCGCATACTAATAATAATGTTTTTTCCTTTTTTTCTTCACTTTTATCTAACATTAAAAAAGAATCATCATTTACAAGTCGTAACTTTCCAAAGCGAGACGCCGTTTCTTGTATCCATACAGTAACATTTTGAGGAATATCAAAGCGTGAAAAATCTATGAGGACTTGTGTTACATCTTCGGCTGTAAATCCAGCGCTTGCAGCATTCCACAAAGAAAGAGGCGTGAGACTATATGTGTGTAAGTGTTCTGGCGAACTTATTAACTCTGCAAACGGGATAAGTGCATCTCGGCATTTTTCTGCCAAAGGAGCATGAACATCCAGTAATAGAGTTTTATCGCTTTGAACAATAAGAGGATTTGTTTGTTGCATTAGACCCTTTTTAATCAGTTAAGCTAAATTCTTCAAGTTTACCTAAATTCTTCACTGTATCAATTATAGTAAAAATATCTATAGCTGGTGGCACTCGAACAAAAAACGTTAAAACTATTTGCTTTTTTGTAAAATCCCGACTAACATCGGTATTTACAATAATTAACCCTTGCGATGTTAATACATCTGCTATACCCGCAACATCAATTCTATTATTGTAAAAAGAAAGAACGAGCTTTTTTGACCTTCCCGAAGGAAAAAAATGTTCTTCTATTTTTTCAACAATGATAATTGCAGAAACAAGTAAAAAAACCGTTGCTAAAGCGGGAAGGATAAAGCCTGCCCCAATTGCTAAACCAACAGCTGCAGCACTCCATATAACAGCAGAGGAAGTGAGTCCTTTAATATTTAAACCTTGTAGGACAATGGTTCCTGCTCCTAAGAATCCGATTCCTGAAACAACCTGTGCTGCTATTCTTGTTGGATCCCCAGTGCTTCCATGTAATTGGGTTCCTGCATAAATTGATAGTAACATTAATAATGTTGAAGAAACAGTAATAATTGTAATTGTTCTAATTCCAATAAATTGATTTCTTTTTTGTCTTTCTGCTCCTAGTATGACACCGCACACAAAACTTACACCAATTCTTGCTAGAGAGGCAAGACCCGTTAGTTCGGAGGTAAATAATAATGTGTAAATATCAATAAAAGACAACTTCTCTCTCCCTAGTACCCTTTACATACATTCTTTTGGTAACAGTACTTATTAACGCTTAAACAATTGCCAGCTTGAAGGCTTTGAGCCAACTTGGAACCATCGGCTTGCTAATTTTACATCTATTATTGGTTTTAAGGAAGCACTTTCAACAAACGAAAATAGCCACGGGCAAAGTTCCGTTGCATCATCAACTGAAGAAGGACACTCAACTAGTTGGATGCCAATAGGTGAAGAAGCATATTTTGTTGCTGTATTTTCTGCAAACGATCGG
Organism: uncultured Treponemataceae bacterium; assembly: GCA_964372135.1. Taxonomy (GTDB): domain Bacteria; phylum Spirochaetota; class Spirochaetia; order Treponematales; family Treponemataceae; genus CAYJFX01. The sequence continues at coordinate 51,091 of CAYJPS010000004.1, forward strand.
AAAGAAGCTGCCGCAGCATCTACAAAGGGGCCAGCTGGTAATATTTCTGTTCTTTTTTGCTGTTTTATTGCATCAATCAAAGAAGGGTGTTTTTTTAAAATAAAGCACACATTGCCTTTATCTTTTTTTACAAACCGATCTAGCAACTCTGTGGTTAAGTACATATATCCTGCATATAAGGTATCAAGCCCGCGCGAAATAACTTCTAGGCTTAAATTTTCATAATCATTCGCGTATAACGCAGTATCAAACATTAAAAAAGCAGTATCAATATCGCCAAGAGTTGTTTCTGTTTCTAAAATGAGCGCTCGTGCAGAAAGAGGAGAAGATCTATTCCAAACAAAGCTTGGAGTAGGCTTTGCTGCTTTTCCCTTATTATCCAAAGTAGTAACCATAATGTTATCGCCACTACTTACAGCATAATTTGCAAAGCCTTCACAAAAAGGGTATTCTTTTCCTGCTAATAAAAATGTTTTTTCCATGGTAAAAGTATACCACTCTATGAAAAATTTCTCAAGTGGTATTTGATTTACATTTTATATTCTTGCTAGAAATATGTTCTGCGTTTTTTTCCCTTAGGGTTAAATAAAAGTTCTACTTGATTTTTCTGCAGTCATTTTTCCTCTTTGAGCAATGAAGAAAGAACAAAACATACTAACAGCTACATCTATAACTGTTGCAAAAGTACAAATAATAAAAGCTACAGGCCTTAATAACAAGTATCCTGCTTCAAACCCTCTACCGTATAAAGAGCACAAAACAGTTAAAGCAATAAAAGGTCCTCCTATAGGTATTCCTCCTAAGAAAAAGGATGAAGCTACACTTAAAGAGGTAATCCACAAAACATCAAAAAATGAAATTTCCAAGCTTGAATAAGATCGTAAAACTGCAATAAAGGATACTGCAACGACAAGCGCAGAACCACTTCTTATAAAGGCCGAAAACATTGGAATGGTAATTGCTCCAACTTTTCTTTGAACCCCCAAACTGTCTTTTGCATGTCGCAATGTTGAAGAAAGAGCAAGGTTCGCGTCTCCAGAAAAAAGCGCCACCATAATTGGACTTAAACATGCATATAAAACTTTGTATGGGCGTGCTCTTGGAGAAAAGACTTTCAACAAGAGAGGAAGCAGGACCAAAAGAACTAAAAGAGTATCTACAGAGAGTAAAATAATTAACCCAGTATACGCTCCTGATTCTAAAACTTCAAACATTGAAATAAACCATGTACAAGAAATAGCAACAACACCAATTGATAAAAAATCAATAAAGAAGCTCAAAATAGAATATGTGATTTTTGAAAGAGAATCAAAAACTGCATATACTGGTTTTGCTCGAAGTGGGTCTGATGAAAAACTCGCCCCCAAAAGGCCAGCTAAAACAAAAAGAGGTATTAAAAAATTTCCTTCAAATAATCCGCCAAATCCATTTAAAGGGAAAATCATTAATATGTAATCAATAATTGAATTGCTTACTGTTTGAGTTGCAGTTTCACCCGAAATAGGAATTCTTGGTAAATTAATAATAAGAGCTGACAGTGTTCCTAAAATAACAATTACAACGGTAACACCTATTCCAACAAGGAGAGAAAAAGCTCCCGTTTTTATGAGTAAGCCTTTAGTCCTAAGTTTTGCAACCGCAATAGTCATGCTAAAAAAAAGTGTAGGAAGAAGAAAATATCGTCCAATTCTAATTGAAAGCTCTGTAAAAAACTGTAATGCAGTCCTTGACGTCTCTGTGTCAAAGGGAATAAACAACGCTGTAACAACACCTAAAACGGTACCTATTAAATACTTTATCCAAATTTTCATAGCTATAGAATACCGCAATGTTGCTCTATCGTCAAGACACAAAAAAAGCAAGATGCATCCTCTACGCCCCTTGCTTTTCTCCCGCTATCTACACCCGCCACAATTATACTAAAAAAGTAAGGCGCAACCTATGTGTTGCGCCGCTAATTAACAAATAACCCCTTTCGTTGACGGTATCGCCCCTTGCCTTCTTTCATCAATCTCAACAGCTTGCCTAAGTGCGCGCCCACAAGCTTTAAAAAGGGCTTCCATTTTGTGATGGTCGTTTCGCCCGCGAATGGTATCTAAATGAAGTGCACACTTTGCTGTGCTTACAAAACCCTGCCAAAAGTCTTCAAAACAGTCTGTTTGAAACGAACCTTCTTTGCCATCTTTTCCAACAGAAA